>DATIYG010000201.1:0-5411 GCA_035517755.1 Rhizomicrobium sp.
AATGGCGGGTAGTGCGGCCCTTTAGGCCCGCGTGCGGACCGCAAGCAAAAGTGGAAGCGGCTTTGAAGGGGCACGGCTTCAGCCGTGCCGTAAGCTTCTTTTATTGTCATCCCGACCGAGCCGCTTCAGCGGCGAGTGGAGGGACCTGCTGTTGGCCCGGAAGCTGTATGCCGCACGAGCGAGAAGCAGGTCCCTCCACTCCGCGCCCGCCGACTCGCAGAAAACGCGAGTCGGAAGATCACGCGGGCGCTCCGGTCGGGATGACACCGGAAGAAATTGCGGGCGGCATCATTCAGAAAACATGTTCGCCAAAATCCAGCGCATTCACTTCATCGGGATCGGCGGTATCGGCATGAGCGGCATCGCCGAGGTGCTGCTCAACCTTGGCTATCAGGTTTCCGGCTCCGATCTGCGGTGTTCGGCGGTCACGGAGCGGCTGGCGAAGATGGGCGCGGCGATTGCCGAAGGCCATCGCGGCGAGAACATCGCGGCGGCCGAAGTGGTGATCGTCAGCTCGGCTGTGCCCCGCGACAATCCCGAGGTCGTTGCCGCGCACGCGCAGCATATCCCGGTGATCCAGCGCGCCGAGATGCTGGCCGAGCTCATGCGCCTGAAATACGGCATCGCCATCGCCGGCATGCACGGCAAGACCACGACGACTTCCATGGTTGCCGCCGTGCTCGCGGGCGGCGGGCTCGATCCCACCGTTGTCGTCGGCGGCCGCGTCGACGCCATGGGCTCCAACGCGCGCCTGGGCAAGTCGCACTACCTGGTCGCCGAAGCCGACGAGAGCGACCGCTCGTTCCTCAAGCTGTCGCCGATTCTCGCCGTTGTCACCAACATCGATCGCGAGCACATGGACTGCTATCGCGACATGCAGGACGTTGAAGACACGTTCCTGCAATTCATGGACTCGGTCCCCTTCTACGGCGCGGTCATCGCCTGCAATGACAATGACGATCTGCGCCGGCTGCTCACCGGCGTGCGGCGGCGGACCATGACCTACGGCTTGCGCGAGGACTCCGACTTCCTGATCTCGAACCTGCAATGCGGGCGCAGTAACGAAAGTGAGGCGCTGAGCCGCTTTCGCGTGTGCTATCGCGGACGGGATCTCGGCGAGTTCGAGCTGCACGTCCCCGGCGCGCACAACGTCAGCAACGCAACCGCGGCCATTGCCGTGGGAATCGGGCTGGATGTCCGGCTGGAAGACATTCGCAGTGCGCTAGCAACGTTCACCGGGGTCGATCGCCGCTTCCAGATGATCGGCACGGCTGACGGCGTGACCGTCATCGACGACTACGGACATCACCCCACGGAGATTCGCGCCACGCTGGCCGCGGCGCGCCAGTGCGGCTTTGCCAGGATCCACGTCATCTTCCAGCCACACCGTTACACCCGAACCCAGTTGCTGCTGGGCGATTTCGCCACCGCGTTTCGCGATGCCGACTCGGTGCTCGTGCTCGGCATCTACGCTGCCAGCGAGCAGCCGATAGCGGGAATCACCGCCGAATTGCTCGCCGAGCGCATCACCGAAGCGGGCGGCCAGGAAGCGCTATACGTCCCATCATTCGCCGAGGCCGCGCACTTGGCCGCGGCCGCCGCGAAGCCCGGCGACATGGTCCTGACCTTAGGCGCCGGCAGCGTGTACCAGCTTGCCCCGCAGGTGCTGCAGCAGTTGCAGGCGCGGACTGCGAAGGGTATGCACTAAGCTGATGACGGTAGATAAATGAAAGAAAACTCCAGACATCATCGCCGAGCATCTGGTCGCCTTGGCTTTGCGTACAGAACGGTCTAAGGATCGCGCGCGAATCCTGGAATTTCTCGAGAGACATTGGACTGCAATGCAGCTGCAGCGCACAGGTTTACACTTCTGGTTCCCGTAAATCTCACTTATCTACCTAGTCGCAAATCCAGCGCCGCAAACCAGTTATAGTGAGGCGAACAGCCGAGTTGGCGGCTGTTTCTGCGGTTTTCATGGCGCGCAAAACCTCGTCAACAATTTCGGAAGACGACTTCGAAGCGCTGGCCGGCGAGTCGCCGAGGCGCTCGCGTTCCGAAGATGAATCGCCTCTCGACGCGCGCCTGCTCGAGATCGATGACGACGCCGAGTCGCCGTTTCTGCGCGGGCAACGGCGCGTTCCGGTGCGCCGCGGGCCTTTGCCGTTGCCACGCAACGCCCGAAGCTGGATCAAACCGGCGCTCCTGCTGGCCCTCATGCTCGCGATACTCGCCGTGGCATGGCTCGCGCTCGACCGCTATGGCGCGCGCTCCTGGCGATTCACGCTCGACTCCAGCGACAACATCGTGGTTTCCGGCGCCGGCAACGTCTCGCGCGCCCAGGTGCTGGAGGTGATGGCCAGCGACATCGATCGCAACGTCTTCTTCGTACCGCTGGAGCAGCGCAAACAGCAGCTTGAGCGGATTCCCTGGGTGAAGTCCGCCACCGTGATGCGTCTGCTCCCCAACCGGCTGAAGATCGCGCTGACCGAGCGAACTCCCGTGGCTTTCGCTGACATCAATTCGCATATCTACCTCATGGACGCCGGCGGGGTGCTGATGGAAATGCCGCCCGCGCAGAAATACTCGTTCCCGGTGATCGTCGGCATGAGCGACACCGACCCGCTGTCGACGCGCGCCGCCCGCATGAAGATCTACTCACGTTTCATGAAGGACCTCGACTCCGACGGTGGGCACTATTCGGCCAACATCAGCGACATCGATTTGTCCGATCCGGACGACGTGAAAGCCACCGTCACCGATCCCCAGGGCGCCGTGCTGGTGCACCTCGGATCGTCGAATTTCCTCGAGCGCTTTCGCACCTATGTCACGCACGTGCAGGAATGGCGCAGCCAGTTCCCCAATTTGCAATCGGTGAGCCTTCGCTACGACCACCAGGTAATTGTGAACCCGGACCTGGCAAGTGCGGCCACGACCCGCGCAACGGCAAGCGCGACGGACAACACAACTCCGGTGGAAAGCGGTACGCCGGCGAAGACCAACGCGCGCAGGAGACATAAGAAATAGAGCCAGGCCATGGGAAGCCAGACCGAAAATCTGTTGACCGCGATCGAAGTGGGTAGCGCCAAGACCAGCGTCATCGTCGCCGAGGTGAACGACTATGCGCTGCGCTATCGCGGCCACGGCATCGCCGATTCGCGGGGCATTCGCAAGGGCGTCATTGCCGATCTCGACAAGGCCGTCTACTCCATCAAGAAGGCCGTGGAGCAAGCCGAGAACACGGCGCAGGCGCCGGTGGAGCACGCTGTGGTGGGAGTCGCCGGCTCGCACATTCGCGGCGTGAACAGCCATGGCGGAATCACGCTCGGCGGCCGCGCTCGCGAGATTAGCCGCAACGACGTGCGCATGGCCGTGGAAAAAGCGCGCAGCATCAACCTGCCCGAAGATCGCGAGGTGCTGCACCTGTTGCCGCAAGAGTTCATTCTCGATGGCCAGGGCGGTGTGCGCGATCCCGCCGGGCTGATGGGCCGCAAGCTCGAAGTGCGCGTGCACATCGTCACGGCAAGCGCGACCGCGACGCAGAATGTCGTGACCGCGCTGAATCGTGCGGGCATTCACGTGGACGATACCGTCTTCGAAGCGCTGGCCTGCGCCGACGCAATCCTCCAGAGCGACGAGCGCGAGCTCGGGGTTTGCCTGGTCGACGTGGGCGCGGGCTCCTCCGACCTCATCGTCTATTACGAAGGCGTAGTGATTCATACCGGCGGCATTCCCGTCGGCGGCGACCACTTCACCAACGACGTTGGGGTTGGCCTGCGCACGCCGTTGCAGGATGCCGAGAGCATCAAGAAGATGTTCGGCTGCGCCATCGTCACGCGCATTCCGGAAGCCAACGAGATCGAGGTGCCGTCGGTCGGCGATCGGCCGTCACGCCTGATGCAACAGCGCATGGTGGGCGAAATCCTGGAGCCGCGCAGCCGCGAGCTGATGGAATTGCTGCGCGACCATCTGCGGCAGGCGGGCATCGCGGATTTGCTCGGGGCCGGCCTGGTTTTCACCGGAGGCGCATCGCGCCTGAACGGCCTGCTCGAAATTGCCGAGGACGTGTTGCATCGTCAGATTCGCCAGGGGTATCCGGTGCCCATCGCGAAGCTGCCATCGGAGCTGCTGGAACCGGAGTTCGGCACGGCAATCGGAATGATTTTGTACGGCCATCGCGCGCGGCAGGCGCGCCTGAATTTGGACCGCGGCCTGGGCGCGAAGATCCGGTCGCTGTTCGCGAAGCAAGGGGTATGAGCCGGTGGATATATCGTTTTTGGTATAATCGATGAGCGTCGGCTGGGCTGTAGAAACTTTGAACGAAACCGTCGACGGTGAGATCGAGTCTTTGCCCGGGGACATGCGTGCGAGACTGGCGCGCATCGCGCAACTGATCGAAGCAAATGGAGTGGAGCTGGTGGGCGAACCGCACGTGAAGCATATTGAGGGCCCAGTTTGGGAGATGCGCCTGAAGGGTCGCGGCGGTATCGCACGCGCCTTGTATGTCACAGCCGCGCAACGAAGGGCCGTGATTGTCAGGGTATTTGTAAAGAAGACGGAAAAGACGCCGCGCCGGGAAATTGAGTTGGCACTCGCTCGCGCCAAGTCGATTCGAAAAGGGGAGTAGTAATGGCCCGTGTATCCGAGCTGCATAAGCGATGGATGAAACAGCCGAAGTATCGCAAGGCTTATGAAGCTCTCGAGGAGGAGTTCGTCCTGGCTGGGGCGGTGATTGAAGCGCGCCGGCGCGCGGGTCTCACTCAGCAACAACTGGCGCGAAAGATGGGCACCACGCAACCCGTCGTTGCCCGGCTGGAAAGCGGGAGCACCAGTCCATCGCTTCGCACGCTGCAGCGGTTAGCGGAGGCCACGGGATCGCGGCTGCTGATCAGCTTTGAGCCGCGTGAGTCGAAGGGCGCAGCACGACGGTCCGCTTAGCGACTGGCTGGAGAGGCATCCCATTCAGCCGGTTGCGCAAATCGAACGGAATGCAGTGGATGCTTACGCATCCGCATACAGGAGTACCCCATGATCGAAGACTTCAACGACAAAGGCCGCACCGACAGCGACATTCGCATTCACTTTAACGAAGAGGTGCTGAACACCGCGAAGATCAAGGTGATCGGCGTGGGCGGCGGAGGCGGCAACGCTGTCAATCGCATGATCGAGTCGCGCCTGGAAGGCGTCGAGTTCGTCGTTGCCAACACCGACCTGCAGGCGCTGAAGGGCTCCAAAGCGCCGGTAAAGATCCAGCTCGGCGTGAAGCTGACCAACGGCCTGGGCGCGGGCGCCAATCCCGACGTCGGCCGCAAGGCCGCGCTGGAAGACGCCGACAAGATCATCGAGGCGCTGGAAGGCGCCGACATGGTCTTCGTTACTACTGGCCTTGGCGGCGGCACCGGCACGGGCGCCGC
>DATIYG010000202.1:0-13556 GCA_035517755.1 Rhizomicrobium sp.
GGTCGTGCGCGCCATCCGAGAGAACAAGCCGTACATCTTCACGCACCGGGAATTCCTCGACGAAGTGAAGGCGATTCACCGCGAGATCGAGGATGCGTTCCCGCATGAGCAGGACGTGCCGGAAGGCCGCCGCCTGTTCGAGGACGCGCGCTGGCGCGAGCAGGACGCGCTGCACAAGATGCCGGCAAAGGACGGCTGAGGCGAAGGCGAAGTTGCGTTGCCAATGCCGCTGCGAGTCGCGGCGCCCCCCGCATGGGTGCGGGACCAAAGCCCAATTGAAATGGCTTCGACCAGATGTCGCGATTCCGTTCCGCAATGAAAAGAACGACTTGCGATGCACGCGGCCTCATCATGACGGGCCAGAGGTGCTGCCGGCGGACTCGGCTCAGCAAACGCTCAATCACTGATTTTTCGCAACGACGCCTCTCGGTGCTCATGATGGTATCGTATTGGAGAGTGCGGGGGGCCTTCTGCGCGCGCGAGACTATGGAAATGCAATCTGCAATTGCCCTTCGAATTATCTTGCCAGCGGCAAATTCCGACACATGACCGACACCGGATCGAAGCGGCACATCTCGACCGAGCGGCTGGGCGTCGCGCTTTGCCTGGCAGGCGCGGGGCTGGGCGCGATTGGCCTTCTCGGGTGGCTCATCGACCGGCAGCAATTGCTGACGATCGTTCCCGGCTACCCGGTCATGGTTCCCAACACGTCGCTATCGCTGATCGCGATCGGCGTTGTAGGAGCGCTGCGCTGCGAACTTCCATTGCCGCGTACACGCCTGCTTCTCTCGGTGACAGCGGCTCTCTTCGTTCTGATGGTCGCCGCTGGAACGCTTGCTGAATACGCACTCAATATCCAAACCGGCCTCGACCAGCTCATCATTGCCACGCATGAAGGGCCCTACCCTGGGCGACCTTCGCCGCCCACCGCCTCCGCATTGGCGTTTCTCGCCATCGCGGTCCTGCTGTTTGACACACGCCCGATGGAACGCCTGCGGCCGTCGGAGTGGTGTGCGCTGGCCGCCGGGGTGATCGCCTCCACTGCGCTGCTGGGACAGATATTCGGCGTCGCCCCGCTATTCGCGTTTGCCGGAAATCTTGTCCGCGGCATGGCGGTGCATACCGCGCTCGGCGTTCTGCTGCTGTCGTGGGGATTTCTGCTGGAGCGCCCGGATGCCGGCTTGATGAAGCTCGTTACTTCGGCCGGACCGGGCGGAATATTGCTGCGGCGCCTCGCGCCCGCTGCCGCGATCGCGCCGGTGAGCTTCGCAATCGCGTCCGTCCGCCTCATGAACGTTTCGGACAAGACACAGATCGAATTTGCGTTTGCGGCGCTTGCGGTTGTCTCGACGCTTGCCAGTTTCTTCCTTCTTTCAATTACCGCCGCGCACCTCAACCGTGCGCACGAAACCATTGCCCGGATGCAAGCCGAAACGCGCGAGATCATCGATTCCGCGTCGGACGCAATCTTCGTTTCGGACCTGAGCGGCCGCTTCCTTGACGTCAATCTCGCGGCCTGCCGAATGGTCGGATACACGCGCGAAGAATTGCTGGGCAAGAGCGTCATGGACCTGCACCGGCCGGAGGACCTGCCGCGGCTCGAGGAGCAGAGGAGCTCCTTGGTTGCTGGCGCGGTGAGAGTCAATGAGTGGGAACTTGTGTGCAAGGATGGAACGCTGCTGCCGGTTGAGGTCAGCGCGAAGATCCTTCCGGACGGTCGCTGGGAAGCCTTCATCCGCGACATCACCGATCGCAAGCGCTTCGAAAGACAACAGCAGTTCCTTGTCGAACTGGGAGTGGCGCTTCCGGCCACACTCGATTTCAACGAAGCTCTCTCGAACATCGTTGATTTTTGCGTTCGCGACCTGGCCGACATCTGCATCGTCGATCTTTTGAGTGACGGCGAGGCCACGCTCCATCGTGCCCGGGTCGTTTGCCACAATCCCGCGAACACGGCGCTCTGCGACGGCCTCTTCGGATCGCACGAGTTGGGGGTGCTCGATGGCGCGGGCCCGGTCCTGTTTGAGAACCTCGCCACCAGCCCGGCCGTGCCGTGGGGATTGAACGTTGAACAGGTTATGGCTCTCAAGAGAGCGGGATTTCGGTCGGCCCTGGAGATCCCGTTGCGGGCACGCGGGCATGCAATGGGCAGGCTTGTCCTGATAACGACCGGGCGCCGCGCGTTCGAATCTCGCGACCTGCCGGTCGCCGAGGCCTTCAGCACGCTCGCCGCTCTCTCGCTCGACAACAAGCGGCTCTATCGGGACGCCAGAGAAGCATCGCGCGCACGCGACGAAATCATCGGTTACGTCGCACACGACTTGCGTAGTCCCCTGCAAGCCATTTCGCTCACCGCGTACGGCTTGTCCCGCGGCAAAGCCGCCGACATCGAAGCAACCGGCAGCGATATCCTGGTGGCCACCCAACGCATGAACCGGCTTATCCAGGACCTGCTGGATATTACACGGATCGAGTCCAGACAGTTCCAGCTCCAATCGGCACGCCTGCCCGTTTCCGAGTTGATTCGAGATATTTTCGAATCGCAGAAGGTGATGGCATCCGCCGCCAAGATCGAGATTCGGACTGCCGTTGCCAACGATTTGCCGGACGTGCTGGCGGATCGCGACCGCGTGCTCCAGGTGCTGGAGAACCTCGTTGGCAATGCCATCAAATTCACCAAACCTGGCGGATCAATCACACTGGCAGCGGAAGCCGGTCACGGCGAAATCGTTTTCTCCGTGACGGACACAGGCTCGGGCATCGAAGCGCACGATCTCCCGCATGTCTTCGACCGCTTCTGGCAGGCCGCCGACAAGAAGAAGCGTGGCACGGGCCTCGGGCTCGCCATCGTCAAAGGCATCGTTGAGGCTCACGATGGCCGCGTCTGGGTTACGAGTACGGTCGGGAAGGGAAGCACGTTCAGTTTCGCAATTCCGGCGGCGCCGGCCGGCAAAATGCGAGACGCGCATTCGTCCATCAAAACGGCGCGCCCGACGGTGACGGGCTAGCAGCCGCCGACAAATTCCGGAAGGTCGCCGCGCGTTCGAGGATGCGCGCTGGCGCGAGCAGGATGCCCTTCAGAAGATGCCGGCGAAGGACGGATAGCGCTCTTCGCCGGCCTCAGTACGTCGCCGCCGAAAACAGCGCGGCCGGCGTGCCGAGCGACTCCGCCACTTCCTTCGCCACGCGGTCGCCGCTCTGCACCGCGGCATCGAGGAAGCCGTTCTGCACTTCCGTGTGCTCGCCGGCGAAGAAGCAATTGCCTTCCGGCACCTTCTCGATGCCGAGCAAGGTCGTCTGGTAACCCGGCTGATAGGTGCTGTAACTGCCGTAGGACCACGGATTGAACTGCCACGCATTCTTGATCATCAGGCCGTTCCACAACGCGCTGAGGCCAGGGATCAGCGGTTCGGCCTCCTGCATCAGAAGCAGTGCGAGCTGGTTGTCGTCCATCTCGCCAGCCTGGATCGCCTGCGTTCCGCCGGCAAAGAAATTGAAGATGCCGGACTTGCCGGGCTGACCGCGCGTCACATCCCATGTCGTGTCGAAGCCGACAGCCGGGGTGCGGATCTCGCCGTTGCAGCCGACCTTGAACCACTGGCGCTCGGTGAATTGCAGCTGCGTCTTGCACGATGCTCCCATGAGCAACGAATTGATCGACTGCACCTTGAGATCGCTGAAACCGGCCTTGGAGAAATCGACGCCGACACGCATCACCGAGAACGGCACGGTGAGGATCACGCGGTCATATGTGACGTCGAACTGGCTGGTCGACGAGGCGAAGGTGAGACGGAAGCGGCCATCCGCCAGTTGCCGGATGGCGATCAGGGCCAGCGCGGTCTTCAGGCGCGCGCCAAGATCGTTGGCGATGATGGTCGCGATCTGGTCGTTGCCGCCCTCGATGTGGAAGGTCTGGTTGCTCGCGGTGTAGTACAGATTGAAATTGTCGATCTTATCCAGCGCCAGCGCCTGGATCGAACAAATCGCGCTCTGCTTGTCGGCATCGAGCGCGTTCTCCTCAGTGAAGGCGTTCTCGATGAGCTGCCCCAGCTTGCTCTTCCTCCCGCCCGGGATCGTCCTGGCGACCCACTGGCTGATCGACAGTGAGTCCCAGTGTAGCGCCGCGTCCGTCGCGCCCAAATAGCTCGGGTTGCCGATCTTCTTGTTCTGGTGGTGGACGCGATGGAAGACCGGCATCCAGTCCGTCGTCGCGTCGGAAAGATTGTAGGGCTCACCGTTGAACATATAGAACTCGTGCGTGCCGGGCGGCGTGGCTTTCAGCACATTGGTGAGCTTCAACCCGAGCTCACCCGCAAGCCGTCGTATCGAATGCTGATCGGTGTCGATCAACTCACCGCCATGCTCGGCGATCTGGTTGTTGGCGAAGATGCCGCGCGCCGTGAAGCAGCGGCCGCCGACGCGCGTGTTGCCCTCGAACACATCGGCGTTGAGGCCGTATCTGTGTTTCAGCCTGAATGCCGCAGTCAGGCCGGCGAGGCCCGCGCCGACGATGGCGATCTTCGCTTCGGCGGCGCCAGCCGGAGCCGGGATGAACAGGCTGGCCGCTGCCGCACTGCCGCCCAGGAGAATGTCGCGGCGAGAGGTGAACGCTCCGCTTGCCGGAGATTGCTCCAGAACTTCGCGCGCCGCGGCGCGCGTGGCCTGCTTCAGAAAATCCATGATCGGCGTTCTGGACATGGCTTCCCCCCATTGGCAGGCACGAGCTGCGAGATCGCGCGACCATATCACTTTTCGCAGGCGTCCCGAATGGGGGAGCGGTCGGCATTCCGTGAGTTCCCTCGAAGGGAACCAACTGCATTCCGGTCATGCTATATTGTGACGGGGAGGCTGACATGCGGCCATTGGCGATCGGGACGCTCACCCTATTCATCGGCGTTCGAATCTTTGGGGTGGATGCGGACGACGCACACGCCGCCACGCTGAAGGTGCTGCATTCCTTCTGCACGCGTATCCACAATGATTCCTGCAGCGATGGGACGACGCCCGGTTTCGGCTCGCTTTTCCTGGACTCCGGCGGCAATCTCTTTGGCGTCACGCCCGACGGTGGCAAGGGGAAAGGCGTACTGTTCGAGCTTGTCGCGAAACCGCACGACAAGTGGGACTTCGTCGCGCGGCATCACTTCTGCACCGGCCATTCGTGCAAGGACGGCGCAGGCCCCGACGGACCGCTCATCCAGGACATAGACGGCAATCTCTACGGGACGACGACTCTCGGCGGGAACGGCTATGGCGTCGTTTACGAGATCACACCCGACCCAAGCGCGAAGCAGTGGCATGTCACGACCTTGTTCGAGTTCTGCAAGGCCGATCCTCCCACTTGCACGATGGGCGATGTCGCGGTCGGCGGCGTCACCTATCAGGGCGAGGCACAGGGATTGCCGTATGACGGCATCTCACCGCTGTTCGGCGTGACGATCTTCGGCGGCAAGCACGGAGCCGGGGTCGTCTATGCGATCGCTCCATCCGGCCATCCGCGCTGGAAGGAAACGGTGCTCTACAATTTTTGCGCCAAGGGCGGCGATAAGTGCACCGACGGGCATTTCCCGCGTGCCCGCCCGATCCTCGATGCATCCGGCAATCTTTACGGCACGACCGATTCGGGCGGCACACTGTCGGGCGGAGTCGTCTATCGCCTCACGCCACGCGAGCGGCAATGGGATGAGACCGTGCTTTACCGCTTCTGCAGCCAGCCCAATTGCACCGACGGCGCCAATACAGTCGCGGGCGTGGTGATGGACAGCTCCGGCGCTCTATCCGGAGTGACCTATGGCGGCGGCGCCAATACCGCCGGGGTGCTCTACAAGCTCACGCCGGACGGCAACAAATACGACTACGCCGATCTGCACGATTTCTGCTCGCAGTTGAATTGCCAGGATGGCGGGCGGCCGTCCGGAACGCTGATCGAAGATCCGTCCGGCAATTTTTATGGCACGGCACTCAACGGCGGACTGTTCAACGCCGGGACCATCTTCATGCTTGGCAACGGCGGATATCAGGTTCTCTACGATTTCTGCAAGGCAGGCGGGTGCGCCGACGGAAGTGCCCCGGACGGCGGTCTCATTCGCGACGCGAGCGGAAACCTTTTCGGCACGACAGGCACCGGCGGCGACGCAGCTCAGGGAACGGTGTTCGAGTTCACGCCCTGATCGTGCAACACGCGTTGGACCAAGGATCAATTGGCGTGTGAAGCCTTTCGGTTCATAGGGTTACCAACGGATCGTTAGCGCAACAGCTTGCGTGACTGACACGTCACGACAAGGAACCGCTCGCGGTCGCCGCTCACACCGACGGTTCGAGCCGATGGCCACTAGCGCGCTTTCCGAAAAAGAACGGTCCCTCATCGATGCATATTGGAGAGCGGCGAACTATCTCTCCGTCGGACAGATTTATCTCTACGACAATCCGCTGTTGAAAGAGCCGCTGTCGAAGGATCACATCAAGCCGCGGCTGCTTGGCCACTGGGGCACGACGCCGGGCTTGAATTTCCTCTACGCGCATCTGAACCGGGTCATCAAGAAGAACGAGCTCGACATGATCTACATCATCGGCCCGGGACATGGCGGCCCGTCGCTGGTGGCAAACGCATGGCTCGAAGGCACCTACAGCGAGGTCTATCCGAACATCTCCGCCGACGAACTGGGCATGAAACGGCTGTTCAAGCAGTTCTCGTTTCCCGGCGGGATTCCGAGCCATGTCGCGCCGGAAACGCCGGGCTCCATTCATGAGGGCGGCGAACTGGGATACGCGGTCTCGCATGCGTTCGGCGCGGCGTACGACAATCCCGATCTCGTGGTGGCGTGCATTGTCGGCGACGGCGAAGCCGAAACCGGACCTCTCGCCACCAGTTGGCATTCCAACAAATTCCTCAACCCCCTGACGGACGGCGTCGTGCTGCCGATCCTGCATCTGAACGGATACAAGATCGCCAATCCGACGGTGCTGGCGCGCATCAGCCACGAGGAAATCGAGGCGCTGTTCCGCGGCTATGGCTACACGCCCTATTTCGTCGAAGGCGACGACCCGCGCGAGATGCACGACAAGATGGCGGCGACGCTGGACGACATCTTCAACGAGATCCGCCGCATCAAGAAGAGCGCCCAGAAGGGCGTGGTTGAGCGGCCGCGCTGGCCGATGATCGTGTTCCGGACTCCCAAAGGCTGGACCTGCCCCAAGCAGATCGACGGCAAGCGCACCGAAGGTTACTGGCGCTCGCATCAGGTGCCGATGGGCGAGATGCATCAGAACCCCGAGCACGTGAAAATCCTCGAACAGTGGATGAAGAGCTACCGGCCGGAGGAGCTCTTTGACGACGCGGGGCACTTGAAGGCGGAGCTGGCCGACCTCCCACCGCGCGGCGAACGCCGCATGAGCGCCAATCCGCACGCCAATGGCGGATTGCTCCTGCGCGACCTGAAGCTGCCGGATTTCCGCGACTATGCCATCGAAGTGCCGGCGCCGGGCATGGCGACGGCGGAGTCGACGCGCCTCATGGGCAAGTTCCTGCGCGACACCATGAAACTCAACATGGAGTCGAAGAACTTCCGCCTGTTCAGTCCGGACGAGAACAATTCGAACCGATGGCAGGACGTGCTGGAGGTCACCAACCGCACGTGGAACGCCGAGACATTTGAATATGACGACCATCTTGCGCCCGACGGACGCGTGATGGAAATGCTCAGCGAGCATCAATGCCAAGGATGGCTCGAAGGCTATCTGCTCACCGGCCGGCACGGCTTCTTCTCGTGCTACGAGGCCTTCATCCACATCATCGATTCGATGTTCAACCAGCACGCCAAATGGCTGAAGGTGTGCAATCACATTCCGTGGCGCCGGCCGATCGCCTCCCTCAACTATCTGCTGTCGAGCCATGTCTGGCGCCAGGACCACAACGGTTTCAGCCATCAGGATCCGGGGTTCATCGATCACGTGGTGAACAAGAAGGCGGAAGTGATCCGCGTCTATCTGCCGCCGGACGCCAATTGCCTGCTGTCTGTCACCGATCACTGCCTGAGAAGCCGCAACTATGTGAACGTGGTTGTCGCCGGCAAGCAGCCCGCGCCGCAATGGTTGACGATCTATCAGGCTATCACGCATTGCGACATGGGGCTGGGCATCTGGGAATGGGCCAGCAACGACAAGGGCGGCGAGCCGGACGCCGTGATGGCATGCTGCGGCGACGTACCGACACTCGAAACGCTGGCGGCAGTCGATCTGTTGCGGAAGCACGCGCCGGATTTGCGCATCCGCGTCATCAACGTCGTCAACCTGATGAAGCTGCAGCCGGAACACGAGCATCCCAACGGCCTGCCCGACAAGGATTACGACGCGCTTTTCACGACAGACAAGCCCGTCATTTTTGCGTTCCACGGCTACCCTTGGCTCATCCATCGCCTGACGTACCGGCGTAACGGCCACCAGAACCTTCACGTCCGCGGCTACAAGGAAGAAGGAACGACCAGCACCCCGTTCGACATGTGCGTGCTCAATCAGATCGATCGCTTCCATCTGGCGTCCGACGTGATCGACCGCGTGCCGAAGCTGGGCGCACGCGCAGCCTATGCCAAGCAAGCGCTGCGCGAGAAACTGATCGAGCACAAGCACTACATCGCGCAATACGGCGATGACATGCCCGAGATCACGTCGTGGCGCTGGAATGCGGAAGGCGGCGCAACGTGGGGGACGTCAACCGAAGGCGACAATTTGTAGCCAGGGTGCCGCCATGAACGTCTTTGCGATCAGGCACGGCGAGACGGAATGGAGTCTCAACGGGCGGCACACCGGCACCACCGACATCCCCCTGACCGAAAACGGCCGCAAGCTTGCGGAGAGGCTTCGTTCCACGCTCGCCGGCGAAACGTTTTCGCTTGTGCTCGTCAGTCCGCTCCAGCGCGCGCAGGAGACGTGCCGGCTAAGCGGCCTGGCCGACCAGGCGATTACCGATCCCGATCTCGTGGAGTGGAATTACGGCGAGTACGAAGGCCTCACACCGGACGAGATTCGCAAACTCGATCCCGGCTGGATGATTTTTCGCGACGGTTGTCCCGGCGGCGAGACGCCGGAGCAAGTCGGTGCACGTGTCGATCGGGTCATCGCCCGGACAAGGGACTCCAAAGGCGACGATGCGTTGTTTGCACACGGGCATGTGTTGCGCGTTCTGGCGGCGCGCTGGATCGGGTTGCCCCCACTGGCTGGGCAGCACTTCCTGCTGGCAACGGGCACTTTGTGTGTCCTCGGCTACTACCGCGATGTTCCGGCGATCAAAATCTGGAACGGCGCAGCCAACGCGGGCGCGCAAGCACAATCGAATACTATCCAAAGGAAAGCGGCATGAGGATCGGCATGACTCTGCACGGTGCAATTTTCGATGTTGACGGCGTGCTCGTGGCCTCTCCCCACGAGCACGCCTGGCGTGAAGCTCTGACCGGCTATGCCGACCCAGCGCGGTTCACCACGGAATTCTATCAGGCCTACGTGGCCGGAAAGCCGCGAATGGACGGCGCGCGCGCAACGCTGAGAAAGCTCGATGTTCCCAACGCCGACAAGCTCGCGCTGGAGTATGCAGAGAAGAAGCAGGCCATCATCGACAGGCTCATCGAGGATGGAAAATTTGAAGCCTTTCCAGACGCCGTTCGCTTTGCGGACACGCTGCATGGCGCCGGACTGAAACTCGCGCTGGCGTCATCCTCGAAGAACGCGGACGCCATGCTGATGAAGCTGTCGCTTCCGGACGGCCGCTCGCTGCTGTCGATCTTCGATGCCGACCTCAGCGGCTGCGAAGTCAGCAAGGGCAAGCCAAATCCCGAACTTTTCCTGCTCGCATCCGGCGCACTCGGCATTCCACCGCACGAATGCGTCGTCATCGAGGATGCGCCAGCGGGCATTCGCGCCGCTAATGACGGCGGCATGGCGTCGTTGGGGATCGCGCGACTGCACGACGACGATCTCTTGCGCGACGCTGACGCCGATCTGGTCGTGAACAGTCTCGATGACGTCGACATCGCCGCCCTGACGAGCGGCGTCCTGCGCTCGCAGCCTGCCGTCGAAGGTCTTGGACATGCCTGACGCCTTCGATGCCGTAACCGATCCGCGCTGGGTGCTCAGTCACGAAGGCTACAATGTCCAGACCGAGAATGCCGTGGAATCGCGCTTCGCCTTCGGCAACGGATTTCTCGGCATGCGCGCGGCGCGCTCAATCAGCCGCGGCCCGACCTGGACGAGCTGGCTTGGCTACATGCGCTGGGCGTCGTGGCCGCGCTGTTACGTCGCCGGCCTGTTCGACATTCCCAATATGGAGCCTCCGGTGCCGGCGCTGGTGCCGGTGGCCGACTGGTCGCGCGTGCGCATCGTGCTCGATGGCGAACCATTGCTGGCGCGAGAAGGCGAACTCGTTGCCGGAAAGCGCAGGCTGGACATGCGGCGCGGGGCATTGCTCTCGGAATGGAAACACAAGACGCCAGCGGGAATTACGGTGCATGGCCATGAGGTGCGCCTGTTGTCCATGGCGGACCGCGCGATCGGTTTGCAATTCATGCGTCTTACCCTCGATCGCGGCAACGTTGATGTGCGAATCGAAGCAAGCTTCGGGCTGGCCGGTTTGGGCATGGATCCCGTACAGCTGGAGCAAGATCTCGGCGTTTGGCGGACGGAAGGAACGCGCCGGCGCGTGGCGATGGCAGGTGCTGCGAACCTGTGCCTGGATGGTGTCGCGATCGAGCCCAAGCGGCCGTTCTCGCTGCGATGGGTCTGGCAATGGCGATCTGTCGCCGGCCAGGTTGCCAAACTCGATCGTCTCGTGGCCGTCGCGCGGGCAAATTCGAGGGAGGACGATCCCGCACCACGCGCGGCCGAAGCCCTGGCGCGAAACACCGTCATCGGCTGGCGGAATGTCGCCGCAGCTCATGAAGCCGCCTGGCAGAAACGATGGGACGCGGGCGACGTCGTCATCGAAGGCGACGACGACGTGCAGCAGGCGATAAGGTTCGCCGTCTACCATCTTACAAGCGCCGTGAACCCGGACGACGAATCCGTATCGATCGGGGCGCGCGGACTGACGGGCGACGCCTATTTCGGTCATGTATTCTGGGACACCGAAATCTACCTGCTTCCCTTTTACATCGCCGTCTGGCCGGAAGCGGCGCGCGCCTTGCTGATGTACCGCTTCCATACGCTTGGAAGCGCGCGCACAAAGGCCAAACAGATCGGGTGCAAAGGTGCGCTCTACGCATGGGAATCCGCCGACAGCGGCCAGGAAACGACACCGGAAAGCGTCATCGCTCCCGACGGAAAAATCGTGGAAATCCTCACCGGGAAGATGGAGCAGCACATCAGCGCCGATGTGGCCTACGCCGTGTGGCAATACTGGCGCGCCACGAAGGACGACGAATTCTTCCTGACGGCCGGCGCCGAAATCATATTGGAAACCGCGCGCTTCTGGGCGTCGCGGGCCATGCGGGAGTCCGACGGCAAGCGGCATATCCGCCATGTGATCGGACCCGACGAATATCACGAAGACGTGGACGACAGCGCCTTCACCAACATGATGGCGCGCTGGAACATCGAGCGCGCGCTCGAGACGATCGACATCCTGATCGATCGCTGGCCGGTTCTGGCCGTCGGACTGTTCAACAAGCTCGAGCTTTTGGACGATGAGGTCAGGGACTGGGCCGATGCGGTCGATACGATCGTTACGGGGCTCGATCCCGAAACCGGGCTGTTCGAGCAATTTTCCGGCTTCAACAAGCTCGAGCCGCTCGATCTGGGCGCCTATCCCAACCGAACGCAACCGATCGACGTGATCATCGGGGCGGAGCGCACGCGGCGCTCGCAGGTGGTGAAGCAGGCGGACATTGTCGCGCTGATCGCATTGCTGCCCGGGGAATTCTCCAACGGCGCGGCGGAAAAGAATTTCCTCCATTACGAGCCGCGTTGCAGCCATGGCAGTTCCCTGAGCGCGGGCATGCATGCACGTGTTGCGGCGCGGCTGGGACACACCGACCTTGCGTTGCACTATTTTCGCGAGGCGGCCGCGCTCGATCTCGATCCCGACCCCACCAGCGCCGGCGGCATCCGGATCGCGGGCCTCGGTGGGCTTTGGCAGGCGGTGGTCTTCGGGTTTGGCGGGGTCGACATGAACGGTACCACGCTCGCGATCGACCCGAGACTTCCGGACGAATGGAAGAGCCTGTCTTTCCGCTTGTGCTGGAGGGGCAGCGTCATCGGAATTCGCATCGCCAAGCTCACTGTGCGTGCGACGCTGATCGATGGCGGCCCGGTCAATATCCGGATTTGCGGGATCGAGCGGACAGTGGCGCCGCAGCAGGACGCGGAAGTGCTCATTCCGCACCACGCCGAACCTGCACGCGCCGTAGCCCACTAGCTGCCGGAATGCTCCACCACAAACGCCTGAAACCGCCGTCGCAGGATTATCCGGCAGACCCCTGGAACATCGTTGAACGGCATCTGCGGCCGGAATTCCTTGCGCAATCCGAAACCATGCTCGCGTTGGGCAACGGCTATCTCGGGATGCGCGGCAGTCCGGAGGAAGGCGAACCGGTCAGCGAAAATGCCACCTTGATCAACGGATTCTATGAATCCGAGCCGATCGTCTATCCGGAGGCAGCCTTCGGCTTCGCAAAGAATTCGCAGACCATCGTTCCCGTGGCGGACAGCAAGATCGTGAAATTGTTCGTCGACGATGAACCGTTCTCGGTTTCGACCGCGAACCTCGTCTCCTACGACCGCCGCCTCAACATGCAGGCGGGCACCCTCGACCGGGAGATTTTGTGGGAGACATCCGCCGGCAAGCGCGTGCTGATCAAGTCGCGACGCCTCGTGTCCTTCGTGCAGCGGCATGTCGCGGCCATTTCCTACTCCGTGACAGTGCAGAACGCCTCCGCCGCGATCGTCATCTCATCGGAAATGCGCGTCCAGGCCAGCGCCGGACCCGTCGGAAGCGACCCGCGCAAGTCGAGGGAATCCGTCGCCCGCGCGCTCCAGCCGCTCGCCAGTTACGTCCGGGACAAGCGGATTGCGCTTTGCCATATCACCCGGAACAGCAAACTCTGCGTCGCCTGCCTGACGGACAGCTCGTTGGAGACCGAATGCGCATTCACCAGCTCGGCAGAGCGCGATGCAAACTCCGGCCACGTCACCTTCGCCATCGACGCTGAAGAGGGCAAACAGATTTGCCTGACCAAGTTCATGGTCTATCACACCGCTGAAGGCTGCTCGCCCGACGAGCTCTGCCACCGGGCCGAATGGACGATGGATCGAGTCGCGAAGACCGGATTTGGCCGCCTTCTTCAATCGCAACAGCGCTACGTGGAGGAATTCTGGCAGCGCAGCGATGTCCGGGTCACCGACGTCCGGCGCGATCGTGCCATGCGCACGACCGTGGAGACCCAGCAGGCAATCCGTTTCAACCTCTTTCACATCCTGCAGGCTTCGGCGCGCGCCGAAGACACCGGTGTGCCGGCGAAAGGACTCACCGGCCAAGCCTATGAGGGGCACTATTTCTGGGACACGGAAATCTATCT
>DATIYG010000203.1:0-16870 GCA_035517755.1 Rhizomicrobium sp.
ACACGTCCCGGGCCTGAGGCTGCTGCCGGCACGACCCGCCGGCGTTTGGGTCACCGGACGACAAGCCCCCTCCTCCGGCATCAACCCCCACATCTGGCTGTCGCCCGATAATGCCATCGTCATCCTCCGGGCGATGGCTGCAGCGCTGTCAGCCGCCGATCCAAAGAATACGGAACGCTACCGGCGTAACGCGGCGCGCGAGACAGCCCGCTTAGTGCAGCTGAAAGCACAAATCCGAACCGCCCTGGCACCCGTCAGGAGCCGGCCATTCATCGTCTTTCACGACGCCTATCCCTACTTCGAGCAGGCCTTCGACATGCCCGCAACCGGAGCCGTTTCCGTTGCGCCGGACAGGCCGGTCGGGCCGCGCACGGTTGCGCAATTGCACACGGCGATCACCGAACGCCATGTCGTCTGTATCTTTCGCGAGCCGCAATTCCCGCCGAATTTGATTGGTACGCTGATCATGGGTTCCCCGGTTCGCGTTGGCGTCCTTGATCCGCTTGGCGCCGATCTCCGCCCCGGTCCCAATCTCTATCCCACCATGATGCTGAGGATCGCAACCGCGCTGCGCAGCTGTCTCGCCGCACACTAGATGGCGTCGCGGCTATTGCCATCATCGGCAAAATTGCTTAGCGCAGACCCACAGGAGACGCGGGTCCGGGCGTCCTGCGCCTCCTCGTTCCGACACCCATTGCAGCGACCAATCCCATGCTGAAGAGCTATCAGCTGCAAAACGGCGGGCTTAAGGGCACTGCCATCGCCGAAGGCGGGGAGATCCCGCCCGGCGGGGTATGGCTCGACCTCCTCAATCCGACGATGGAAGAGCGCCGCGCCGTCGATCGCTACCTCGGCATGGAAATGCCGACGCGGCCTGAGATGGAAGAGATCGAGGTCTCGAGCCGTCTCTATCAGGAGGACGGCGGGTCCTTCATGACGGCGCTGGTGCTATCCCAGGTCGACAGTGATCACCCCTCGGCGGATGTGGTGACCTTCGTTCTGGCGCACGACAAGCTCGTCACGGTCCGCTACATCGATCCTCAGCCCTTCCGTACCTTTGCCGCGCGCATCGACCGTGGCGTGGTGTCGGCCAGCAAGGCAGAAGCCATCCTGCTGGCGCTCCTCGATGTGACCGTGGACCGCATGGCTGACGTGCTGGAGCGGCTCGGCTCGGAGATCGAAGCAGCCTCCCACGACATCTTCGAAAACGAGGCCGCCCAGAATATCGGGCGGCGTGACTTTCAGGCCATTCTTCGCACGCTTGGCCGCAAGCACGATCTCACCGGCAAGATGCGAGAAAGTCTCCTCACCATCAGCCGTATGCTCACCTTCCTGAGCCAGGCGCTCGACTCCAAGCCGAACAAGGACGTGAAGACGCATGTGAAGACGTTGACCCGCGACGTTCAATCGCTGCAGGACCACACGTCCTATCTCACCAGCAAGCTCAGCTATCTGCAGGACGCGACGCTTGGTCTCATCAACAACGAACAGAACAACATCATCAAGATCATGTCGGTGGCCGCTATGGTATTCCTGCCGCCGACCTTATTCGCGTCGATCTGGGGCATGAACTTCGTCCACATGCCGGAGCTGCGCTCGCCGCTGGGCTATCCCATTGCGATCATCGTGATGATCGTATCTGCGGTGCTGCCCTACGTCTGGTTCAAGCGCCGCGGTTGGCTTTAGACCGTGCGCGCACCGGCTCGCGGGATCGCGCTCAAGCTCGGCGCCACGCTCGGCTTCTCTCTGATGTATGCCGTGATCAAGGTGGCGGGCGACTTTCCAGTCGGCGAAGTCATCTTCTTCCGCTCAGCCTTCGCACTGATACCGCTGTTCGCGCTATCGTACTGGACCGTCGGGCCGGCGAGTGTCGTGCGCACCAGCCGGCCGTGGTTCCATTTGCTGCGTTCGATGGCCGGCACGAGCTCGATGTTCCTGAATTTCGCGGCGCTGCAGCGCCTGCCGCTCGCCGACATCACCGGATTCAGTTTTGTCGCTCCTATCTTTGCCGTCATCCTCGCCGCGATTTTCCTCAACGAGAAGGCGGGTGCCTTCCGTTGGGCTGCCGTTCTCGTCGGATTCGCGGGCGTGCTCCTGATGATCGAGCCGCATGGTGGCATTCCGCACTTGATTGCATCCGGATTCAGTTCTGGCGCGGGGCTCGCGCTGATGGGAGCAATGCTGTCTTCGATGGTCGTCATCTTCATCCGCCAGATGAGCACGACCGAGCGCAGCGAGACGATCGTGTTCTACTTCATGAGCACCTGCGCCGTGATCGCGGGCGTGACTATGATCTGGCACTGGATCACGCCGTCACCCATGGCACTGATGTGGCTCGTAACCTGCGGACTGCTCGGCGGCGTGGGACAAATCTGCATGACCTACAGCTATCGCTATGCCGAGCCTTCGCTGCTGGCGCCGTTCGACTACGTCGCGATGGTTTGGGCCGTGGCGCTGGGCTACTTCGTGCTGGGCGAAGTACCGAAGCCGCTGGTGATGATCGGTGCCGGTGTCGTCGTTGCGGCCGGCCTGTTCATCGTGTGGCGCGAGCGGCGCCTGCATCACATGGCGACGGCCGATGCCGCGGAAATGGCGATCGAGGCCGTGGAATGAGTCAGCGGCTCAGCGCTGCCGCGATGATCTTCTCCACCGCGTCCGCATAGTTCATTCCGGCTTGGGCCGAGGCCGCCGCAAATCCCGCTCCAGGTTCGAGGCACGGGTTCGGGTTGATTTCGAGAATGAATGGCTCGCCCTCTTCCGAAACACGGAAGTCGACACGGGCGAATCCGCGCAGGCCGAACAGCTTCCAGGATTCGGCAGCCAACCGTTGCAATTCGGCATTCAGCCTGGGCTCGCTGTCCTGCAGACCGAACTTGCGGATGGTATTGAGGCTTTCGTGGGAGTCCTCGGCCCACTTCGCATCATGTCCCACAACGCGTACGCGATCCTTGGGCCAGTTGTGGAATTCCATCTCCGGGATGGGCAGTACGCGTGGCTGCCCATTCTCTTCCATCACCGAAACGTTGAACTCGCGGCCGTGAATATAGGCTTCTGCGAACCAGCGACCGCCGAATTTTTGCCGGCACAATTGCGCGCGCGCCAGCGCCGCCTTGCGCCCGGCGAGGACCGCTCCGTCATCCAGACCCAGCGAGGCGTCTTCGGTAGCGGACTTCACGATGTACCGGCGCGCCCTGTCGAGGCCATCGAACGGCGGCTCGTCCCAGTCCGGCGTGGGCAAGCCTGCGAGGCGAAGCATGCGCTTGGCGAGCGGCTTGTCGCCCGCCAGTGCCATCGGCGCAGCGGGACATCCCGTAAACCTCGCATTCAGTTTCTCGAGGATCACGGGCGCAAGGCACGCCAACTCGCCCTGCCCCCAGATCGCTTCGACCAGATTGAACACGACATCGGGATTATGCATGCCCAGCAAGACACGCGTTGCTCCCGGATCGGGCTCGAATGGCGCGAGCGTTACGGAGTGCCCGCGCGGCGTCAGCGCTTCGTCAATTGCATGCGCCGTGTAGAGCGTGTCGAGCTCGTCTGCAGGCGCGTCCGGCGGCACATTGGAATGCAGTACAAGGACGCGCATGACAGATGGATCAGGCCGCGACCACTGTGCGCCGTCTCAGATGCGGATTGCGCGCGAGGAACGACTGCATGATGCGTCCGATGAGATCGTGATAGGTGAGTCCCTCGCGCGTCGCGATGAAGCACATGTCTGAGTATTCCGGGCGCAGACCTGCCACCGGATTCACTTCGATGAAATGCGGCTTGCCGTTTGCATCATTGCGGATGTCGACACGTCCACCGTCGCGACAGCGCAGGGCACGCCAGGCCGCAAGCGCGACTTCGCCGGCGGCGTTGCCGCTTGCCGGATCGGCACCGATGATGTCGACCTTGTCGTGCCAATATTCCTTGTTGACGTAGCCGTAGCCGTCCCCGACCCAATTGGCCTTGGATTTGATTTCGCTGACGCCAAGCACCTTCGCGTCCTCGCCCGTGCCAAGAATGGCGACAGTGAATTCGCGGCCAGGCAGGAAGGTTTCGACCAGCACCGGTTGCTTGAACCGCTCAAGCAGATCCTGTGCCACGCGGCGCAAGGATGCGGCGTCCGTCACCTTCGATTTGGCGTCCACGCCCTTGCCGGATCCTTCCGCCACCGGCTTGAGGAACAGCGGATACGAGAGGTTCACTTTCCGGATGTCTGCCGGCGTTTCGATCACGGCAAAGTCTGCCGTCGCAATTCCTGCGTCGCGCACGATGCGCTTGGCCATCGACTTCTCGAGCGTAACCGCGAGCGTCAGGCCGTCGGAAAACACGTAGGGAATTTCGTAGGCGTCGAGCAGCGCCGGCACGGTGGCTTCGCGCGCCAGGCCCTTCAGTCCTTCACAGAAATTGAACACGCCATCCCAGCGCTCGCCGGCCGCGAGTGCTTCGACTAGCCGCTTCACATTGCCGATGCGCGCGACCTCGAAGCCCATGGCGGCAATGGCATGGCAAATGGCATCGATCGTGATCTCGCTGTCGAACTCGGCGGTTTCCTCTTCGCCATAGCCCATGGCGAGATAGTCGCTGCGCAGATCGTAGGTGATCCCGATCGTCAACGGACGGTGCGGCTTGCCGGTAACAGCCTTCAGCGACACAGCCGGCCGTTTGGGAGCCCGCGACGGCCGCGGCGAAACCGCCTTCCGCAATGCGCCTGCTTCGCGCGCCGCAATCTTGGTTCGAGCGCCCATGACTATCGCCGCTTGTCTGCACCGAGCGTGCCGCCCGGATCGGGATACCGATAGACGCCGCCTTCGAAATTCCGCAGCAGCAGGTCGTCGCCGTCGCGCCCGACCACGCAGTCCGGCGCGATCTGGATCTTGCCGCCGCCGCCCGGTGCGTCGACCGCGAAGATCGGCGTGGCGTAACCGGTCGTATGGCCACGCAGGCCCTCGATCAGCTCAAGCCCCTTCTCCACCGTGGTGCGGAAATGGCTGGAGCCGCGGATCGGATCGGTCTGGTAGAGGTAATACGGCTTCACCCGGTTCTTCAGCATGTTATGCATCAGCGGCCTAATGACCGAGATGTCGTCATTGATGCCCTTCATCACCACTGTCTGGCTGCCTAACGGAATGCCGGCATCGGCAAGCCGCGCCAGAGCTTCGCGGGTCTCGTCGGTGAACTCGCGCGGATGGGTGATGTGCAGGCTCATGAACAGCGGGTGATGCTTCTTCAGCATCTTCACGAAGTCCCTAGTGATGCGCTGCGGCAGCACTATCGGGATCTTCGTCCCGAAGCGCAGGAACTCGACATGCTTCATGGCGCGCAGCCGCGTGAGCAGATAATCGAGCCGCTCATCGGAGAGCGATAGCGGATCGCCGCCGCTCATCAGCACGTCGCGGACTTCCGTGTGCGTCTCAATATAGGCCAAGGCCTGGTCCCATTGCTTGGGCGACAACTGATACTCGCCGCCGGGCTTGCCGACAGCGCGGGCCCGCGTGCAATAGCGGCAATAGGTCGAGCAGGTCCCGGTGGTGAGGAACAGCACGCGGTCCGGGTAGCGGTGCACCAGACCCGGCGCGACCGTATCGTGGTCCTCACCCAGCGGGTCTTCCGACTCACCCGGCACCCACAGGTCTTCCTTGGTGGTGATCACATGGGTGCGGCGGAGCGGCTCGTCCGCATCCTCGCGGCTCATCAGGCTTGCGTAATAGGGCGTAATGCCGACCGGCAACGATCCGCTGTGCTTGACGGCGGCCGCGCGCTCGTCGTCCGACAACACGAACACCCGCTCGAGGTCGGCCAGGCTCTTGATGCGGGCCTGGAACTGCCAGTGCCAATCGTTCCACTCGGCCTTGGAGGTGCCGGGGAAGAAGCGCCGGTAGAACTCTTTGGTTTCGGGATTGACCGGGAAGCGGAGCGCCACCTTGCGCGGCGCGTTGCCGATCGACGGAATTCCGTCTGCTTTCCGGAGCTTAAGACTCGATCGTGCGTCGTTCTTTGGAGCGACTGATCGTAACGGAGGCTTCAGCTCCCGCCCCCGCAGCACCTGGAGACTCATGGTCCTCTCAATTGCGCTCCACGCCTCCTGCCTGATCAGCCCCTAGACAATCGATCGGGCGGCGCGCGGCGTTGCTGGGGGCGATATTTGTGCACTCTCGATGAATGTCAAGTGAATGCGGCGCGAATACTGGAATTGGATCGGATTGAACCAATATAGCCCGTCGATGAGATGCATGAATTATTGAAGTTCCTTCAAGTAATCGCGCGGTGTCACCGGTGTTTTGCGTCACGCCTGCCTTTCACCGAGTCGTTGGCCGCGCAAAACAAGGTGCATCCGTTACATCACATGTCTCGCAGAGTTTTTCCCGCAACGGCGACTCATACGCTCGGATGCGGGTCAAAGTTTTCGTTGAAACATGACGATCACTGACTCGCGTGGATCATCGCTTCGGCTGTGGAGGATGAAATCCGCGGCCGTCATAAAGGGCGAGCGTGCGAACGCGATGGCCGCCGACCGGCACCGCGAGCTGTCGAACGGGCTTCGCCGAATCGAAGCTCGCAAGCACGTTGGCGCTCTCGTCCGGTGCCAGCACCAGCAGCACGCGATGGGAAGCGGTTGTCAGCGGCATCGTCATCTGGAAGTGGTCACGCGGCTTCGGGTTGGCGTCCCAGGCTCTCAGGGGGATCGCGCGCGGCCGCGCGTAGTAGGTGAGCTCGGCGAGCAGGCTCCGGTTCGACGCGGCGATGGCATCGTAAGGCCGGGCTCTCGCTTCCGATGCGACGGCCGCGCCGATCTCACGCCAGCCCTGTTGCCGCTTCAGCGCATTGCCGAGACCGGCACGATCCGCGGCACCGGGTGCGGCCTGTCCAAGCCAAAGCGCCAACATGACGACGCCGGCCATCCCGAGCGATAGCAGGAGCGCCACTCCCTTCCACCAGCGCAGGAGAATTGTGACAGCGAGCGGCACGGCAGCGATGTAAGCCGGCGCGGCCCAGTTGGCATTGGCCTCCGAAATGAAGGACTGGATCACGATCAGCAAGAGGACCGGGATCGAATAGGCGGCAAGGACGATGGCCGCCCCGCTTCTGCCGGACCGATCCAGCAGATCCCACAACGCCGCGAGGAATGCTGCCATCATCAGCGGACCGAACACCCCGAACTGGCCGGCGACGAAGGCACCCGCGTTGCCAAAGTTGAAGCGGGCATGGCCCCAGTTCGCATTGGATTCAGTATGGGCCAGCGTCGGCCAGCCATGGGCCGCATTCCAGATCAGGTTTGGCGACAGAATGGCGAGGCCGATGATGAGCACCACCATTCCGCGCCACGACAGGACCACTGCCCTCGCCTTCGCGTCGAAAACCGTGGCGAAGACGGCGCACAGGATGAAGTACCCCATCGCGTACTTCGCCAGCAGGCCAAGACCGAGCGCGACGCCGGCGATGATCGCCCAGCGCCACCGCGGATCGTCTCGTGCCTGCAACAGCGCATAGAGCGCGACCGCCCAGCACAACAGCAAGGGCACATCGGTCGAGATCAGGCCGGAGGAATAGGACACACCGGGCAAGCTCGCGTAGGCGAGCGCACTCCAGAAGCCGGTGCGGGCATCGAAGGCGAGCCGCCCGACGCCAAACAGCACGAGCGCGGTCACCCCATGCAGCATCGGCGAGGCCAACCGCACCGCCCATTCCGGATCGCCGACAAAAGTGGTGGCACGGATGATCCAGGCGATCAGCGGCGGCTTGGAAAAGTAGCCCCAGTCGAGGTTCTGCGCCCACCACCAATATTGCGCCTCGTCCGGATAGAGCTGGAGCGGTGAGATGATCAGCACGACGATCCGCACCAGCGTGATCGCCGCGACAATGGCAAGCGCAAGGCGGAACAGCGCGCGTCGATCGTCCGGCAGAGTCATTCTGGCGGCGGCTTCGTGATCGGGGGAGCCGGCGTGACGCGAAAGATGGTGACGTGCTCGTGGCGGCCCTTCGAGTAGTTGAAGCCCGAGACGTCATCGATCGGCCTGGCCGACCCGCCGTCCATCTTCAGGGCTGCGAGGAATTTCGCGCGCTCACGATCCTCGACGAGCGCAAGGCCCCCCTGTTGCGCGGCAGTGGCGGCTGCCGACTTTCCATTCTCGATGTGGGTGGCGGTGCCGAGTTCAAAGACGAGGCTCGGCTCGACATAACCGGCCAGCACCGGCGGCGGATCGTTCTTCGTCTTGTCGACGGCAACGCGCTCGGCAATGTGCGCGGTCATCCAGATGCGAGCGAGCGACGGCGCCACGCCACCAACAATGGCGGGATACAGCAGCGCCGCCGACCCGACGGCGGCAATGGAAGCCGCAACATTTCGTCTGACCGCTGCGAGAATCACGGCAACAGCACCAACCGCTTCTGCCAATGACAATGCCGCCATCGTCCATGCCGGCAGGCTGCCGCCGAAGCGGTTCGGCAGGAGCAGGCACACTGCGATGATTCCGAGAAGCGCCAACGCGAATTGCGCGATCGCGACGAAACGCAATACGGTCTGCCAGCGCGGCCCATTCTCTGCGCGCGGCTGCGTGATCCAAACCGCCGCCAAAATCGCCAATACCGGATAGACCGGCAGGATGTAGTGCGGCAGCTTGGTCGGGACGAGCTCGAACATCAGCCAGTTGGGCGCGAGCCAGCACAACAGATAACGGATCGCGGGCTCCGCGCGCGACGTGATGGCGGCGCCAATTGCCGGCAGCGCGAACAATGTGACCGGCCACAACGTCACCGATGCCAGCGCGAGGAAATAGCCCGGCCATCCACCGTGCGTTTCCTGTCCCGCCACGATCTTCGATGCGAAATCGTGCCCCAGCGATTGCTGATAGAACGCACCGTGCGTGGCGATACCGATAGCGATGCCCCACGGCAGCACAATGGCGAGCGCCAGTGGGATGCCGAATCCGGCGCGCAGATATTTCAGCCAGCGCCAGTCGCGATCCCAGACCGACAGCGAAACAGCCGTAAGCGCCAGCACCGCGAGGATCACCGGACCCTTCAGCAGGATCCCAATGCCAATCGCGATCCATCCCGCGAGTGCAAGCCCCAGCGATGGAGCCTTCTCCAGCGCGCCCCGCACGAAGAGATAGCAGCGCAACATCACGCCCTGGCTTCCAAGGATCGCCGCCAGCAGCATCGCGTCGGTCTTGGCGATGTGTGCTTCGGCCGAGAGCGACACCGTCATCGCCAGCAAGGCCGCGGCAATCAGCGATGTCTCGGGCGGCGCCAGCGCGCGGCAGCACCAGTAGCAGAGGAACACCGCGATCAGGGCACCGAGCAGCGACGGAACCCGATAGGTCCAGATCTGATCGAAGGGTGGGCGCCCCAGCGCCTTTGTCGCCGCCGCCTGCATCCAGTAGATGCCGATCGGCTTGTTGTAGCGCGGCACGGTAGAGAACCGGATGTCGATCCAATCGCCCGTCTCGACCATTTGTTTGGAGGACTGGGCGAAGCGGCTTTCGTCGCGGTCGAGCGGCGGCAGGGTGGCAAATCCCGGCAGCCATGCCAAAAGACACAGAACGGACAGCACGGCAATCGGCCAGCGCGCCAGCCCCGCCAGCAGGCTTCCTGTTCTGGTAACCTCTTTCACGGGAAGCGCCTTTTGCGTTTTGGGCCGCGCCTGTATAAGGCCCGGCGCGCGGTCCCTGAGATGTGGGCCAGGGCTGCGCTTGAGCTACCCTCAACCAAGCCTGAACTCGGTGTCGAATCCGCCATGCCTGTCAGCCTATCCGTTGTCGTGCCCGTCAAGGACGAGGCGGAGAATGTCGCCTCGCTGGCGCGCGAGATCGAGGCGGCCGTCAAGCCATGGCCGCACGAGATCATCTTCGTCGATGACGGCTCGACCGACGGCACGGGCGGTATCCTGGCAGGGCTCAAATCCGAAATCCCTTCGCTGCGCGTGATGCAGCATAGCCGCAACCTTGGGCAAAGCCGCGGCTGGCGAACCGGGGTGATGGCGGCCACCGGCGCTACCATCGTCACGCTGGACGGCGACGGGCAGAACGATCCCGCGGACATCCCGAAACTCATTGCCGCGCTGGACGGGCCCGCACCGGGCGAGACTATCGGACTCGTTTCCGGAGTGCGCGCCGACCGGCAGGATGCCGGCAACCGCAAGCTCGCCTCGGGCCTTGCCAACAGATTCCGCCGCGCCATGCTGAACGACGGCGCCGTCGATTCCGGCTGTGGGCTGAAGGCGTTCCGCCGCGAGGCTTATCTCGCCCTTCCCTATTTCGATCACATGCACCGCTTCCTCATCGCCCTGATGCTGCGCGAAGGTTATGCGGTGCGCTTCGTCACCGTGAATCACCGCGCCCGGCAGCACGGGCAATCGAAATACAACAATTTCCACCGCGCCATGGTGGGGCTCGTCGATACCTTCGCCGTGCGCTGGCTGCAGAAGCGGCATGGCGGCCGCGTGGACACCCGGGAGATCTAGATGATGGAACATGCACTTCGCTGGATCACGGTCGATCATGTCTGGCTGCTGGTCGGCTTCCTGGGACAGGCGCTGTTCGCCTCGCGCTTCATCCTGCAATGGTTCAAGAGCGAGATGGAGGGGCGGAGCGTCATTCCCGTCAACTTCTGGTACTGCAGCCTGGGCGGCGGCGTGGTTCTGCTGGCCTATGCGATCCACAAGCTCGATCCGGTGTTCATCCTCGGCCAGGCCAGCGGACTGATCGTTTATGGCCGCAATCTGTATCTGATCTTCCGCGAACGGGAAGCCTTGCGCGAGCAGGCTGGCGCCGGCGCTTAACCAAGACAGCCATCTCACCGCCGCTCCCCCGCCCCTTTTCAGCCCCATTGTGCTACAAAGGTAAACGGGCCGCTAAGGATATGCCCTGGGGGAGAAAACCATGTTGCGTCTGTTTCCACTGCTTCTGATCGTCGTCGCGCTCTACAGCTTCTTCGCGCTGGGCGTGAGCGTGACCCATCACGACGTATTCGCCACGCTCAATTCCGCCGTCGACATCCGGATGTTTTCCGGCCAAGTCTGGCACTTCAGCTTCGGCGATTTCCTCATCACGCTTTCGATCGGGCTCCTGTTCGTCGAGATCGTGAAGGCAACCCGCACCACTTCGCACGAGATCATCAATCATGGTCTGTCGATGCTGACCTTCATCGTGGCGCTGATCGAATTCCTGATCCTCAAGGGCTTCGCCACCTCGACCTTCTTCCTCATCATGATCCTGTGCTTGTTCGACGTGGTGGCGGGCTACACCATCTCCATCGTCGCCGCCGAGCACGACCTCGGCCTGGGACGGGCGGGAACCGATTAGGCAGTAGCCAATAGGCAGTGGGATATGAAATCCAGACTGCCTGCTACCTGCCACCTACTGCCTTTGTTGGGCACGCTGGCGACCGTACGATTGCCTCGCTCGGCAGGTCCCTCGGGCCGAGGATTGCCACCTCTGCGGCTCCTCAAGCTTTGGCATTGCGAAAAGAGCCGCGTTCCCTGGGCTGGACACTGCTAACCCAGCGTCCACACCGCTTGCTCGAGGTATATTTCCCTAATCACAAGTTGCATACGCCGGCAAGAATTTTTCGCGCCGCGTCCTTATTCACCGCATTGGCGCCTTGCCTCACCGGACGTCACAGTTCAGATACAGCGAATCGGAGCGCGGCTTGTTTGTCAAAGCAGCGCGCCGGTTTCCGGTTAGGACAGGTGGCCGAGAGGCTGAAGGCGCGCGCCTGGAAAGTGCGTAACGGTGATGAGCCGTTCGAGGGTTCGAATCCCTCCCTGTCCGCCATCCCGCTTCGCGCTAACGCGCTTCGCAGGACTGGCGCCTCCTCTCACATGCTGCGTCCTTTGGCCCAAGGACCAATAGGACGGGGAGCCTCTGCTTCATACGACCGCGGCGGAGGCTGTCATGACCAAGACCACGAACCTTCGCAACGCGTTTCTCGGCGCCGCCATCGCAGCGCTCGCGATTCTTCCCGGGCACACCGACAGCATGAAGAACTGCGCGGCCGCCTGGGATGCCAAGTCTGCCGCCGACAAAGCCGGCACGACATACAAGGCCTTTTCGTCGACCTGCCTGAAGAAGGGCGCGAGCGCAGGCTCGAGCGCAGGCCTCACGAACACGTCCGCGCCAGCCGGCGCAACCGGTCAATGCAGGGACGGAAGCTACACGAAGTCCAAGTCGCACTCCGGCGCCTGTGCGAAACATGGCGGCGTGGCGAAGTGGCTGATGTAGCGGCTTCGCGTACCTCGATCCGATCTCAGCCGCCGTCCTGCACAGCCCGATGAAAAACGGATCGGGGCGGTGCACAGGCCGGTTCAGTCGCGGTTTCTCATTTGCGCCGCGCCGTTCTCACGGTGCAACCGGCTTCAGGCGAAAGTCGGGATGCAGCGTCGAGAACGAAGGTGGTTGTGTTTTCCCGCGCTTGTAGACGGCATTGTTGCCGGCGTTGAGCGCATAGACGTAGAGCTTGTCGTCAGACGAGCCGGCATAGACCATGCCGTTGGCCACCGCCGGGGAAGACGTGTAGAGGTGGTTTCCCGTGGTTGCACTCCACAGCAAGGCGCCGGTCGCAGCATTGTAGGCATAGAGGTTGTCGTCGTACGAACCGACATAGACCACGCCGTTCGCCACCGCGGGCGAAGAGTAGACGTCGCCTCCCGTGGTTGCGCTCCACAGCATGGCCCCGTTCGAGACCCTGTAGGCATAGAAATTGAAGTCGTTCGAACCGACATAGACCACTCCGTTCGCCACGGCCGGTGCGGAGAAGATCTCGCTTCCCGTCGTTGCGCTCCACAGCAGGGCGCCGGTCGCAGCATTGTAGGCATAGAGCTTACCGTCCCCCGAACCGACGAAGACCACGCCATTTCCCACCCCCGGCGAGGAGGTGATGGGCCCTCCCGTGATTGCGCTCCACAGCAGGGCGCCGGTCGTAGCATTGAAGGCATAGAGCTTGTCGTCGTTCGAACCGATATAAACGACGCCGTTCGCCACCGCCGGTGAGGACCAAACGATTTCGTTCCCCGTGACTGCGTTCCACAGCGGAGCGCCGGTTGTGGCGTTGTAGGCATAAAGCTTGTCGTCCTCCGAGCCGACATAGACGACGCCGTTCGCCACCGCCGGGGAAGAACCGAAAATGATCCCCCCCGTGGTTGCGCTCCACACCAAGGCGCCGGTTGTGGCGTTGTAGGCATAGAGCTTGTCGTCGTTCGAACCGACATAGACGACGCCGTTCGCCACCGCCGGGGAAGAAACGATTTGGTTCCCCGTGGCTGCGCTCCACAGCGGAGCGCCGGTCGTGGCGTTGTAGGCATAGAGCTTGTTGTCGTCCGAACCGACATAGACGACACCATTCGCCACCGCCGGGGCGGAATAGATGGCCCCTCCCGTTGTTGCAGTCCACACGGTGTCGAGGGATGAGACATTGCCGGCGTTCAGCACGTTCTCGTAGGGATTGATGCGTTTGGCGCGTGCGCCGAAGCCTCTTTGCACCCAGTCAGTCTCGACGGTGAAGGGCCTTTGGGCGGCATCGCCGGACTCGCGGCCGATGGCGGTAATCCAGTGCTGGCCCGGCAGCGCGTCGGCGGGGACGCTGAACGAATGCAAGCCTATCTTGCCGGCGGGCGTCGTGACTGTGAGGAGAATGTCGGTGGTATCGAAATAGATGTCGACGGCTTCGGACGCGCCGAACCCCGAGCCGCTGACCTTATCGCTGGCCGTCGGATGATCGGTGGTTGGAATCAGCTTGATTGTCTGCGCTGATGCGTTCGAGCTGACGCCGAAGAGCATCACCATCGTGCAGACGCCGAGCAAATTGACAAAAACGGGTGATTGCACTCCTCTGCTCATGGTACCCTCCCGGTTGGCGCCTCATTGGCTAACGCAACAGCCTTTTGATTTCTTGGGGTCACGCGACAGCATGATTGGATGATCGCGCCAGAACTTGTCGCGGCGCGACAGGGCCTTGACCTGCAACGACATCGGAGCGCTGAACATGCTTCATGACAGATTGTTCAGGCGTCCGGCGGGCCTCGCCAAGTGCAACTGCGTTGATCCTGATGCGCTTGACTGGGTGCACGTGATGGCCGGCCTGACCAACACGTCCCCGCCAGAGCGCGCGACCGGTCAATGCAAGGTCGGGTGCTACACGAAGTCGAAGTCGCACACCGGTGCCTGTTCGCTTAAGATTTCCCTTTAGGCACTCGCGCGTGTCTGGCCGCCGTCTCCGCTCTCGGCTTCGACGATGATCTCTTCGCGGACTTCTTCGACCCTTTCTTCCGGCTGACGCTCGATCCCGACGAGTTCGTTGCGGGCTTCGCGCGTGGCGCGAATGAGCTCGTCGAGTTTGGCCTGCAGCGCGGCGCCGTCGCGGTTCTGGGTGTTCTGGATCAGGAACACCATCAGGAAGGTGACGATGGTGGTGCCGGTGTTGATGATGAGCTGCCAGGTATCGGAATAATGAAACAGCGGCCCCGTCGTCGCCCACACGATGATCGTTAGGCAGCAGATGGCGAAGGTCACCGGCTTGCCGGTCAGGCGCGCCACCTCGTTGGACATACGCGAAAAGAACGGCAGACGCTTGGCCTGGTCATCGCTCGTGACAGCTGAGCTTATCAGTTCGTCGGGTGCGGCGGTCATTTGGCGCTCTCTGGAAATGGCAGCGGATCAGACTTGCGGACGTTCCGGGGGTTAGCCTGAAAACGAAGTCCCCCCGGCAAAGTTGCCAATGGAATTCAGGGGACCGTGCGGCGACAGGAATTCGTCGCCGGCATCGCGCGCAGCGAACAGGGCTACGTTTGCGCCGGGCCGAGGACTCGCACGCCTGCCAGAAGACCAATCGCCAGCAAGGCAACAAGGGCCGCGAACCAGCTGCCCGCCGCCGCGATGCCGCCGGTCGCGGCCCACAGGATCGAAGAGAACGCTTCCGCGAAGGTCGCGATACGCGACGACGTGTGGCGGCGCCGGAACTGGCTCCGTTTGGCCTGGGCGCGAAACCACAGCTGGATCAGGGCGGCCGACATGGCTGATGCCACCACACCGATGACGGCAATGATGGCCAGACGGGGCGCGAAGATCAGCAGGCCCGCGAAGAAGGGTCCGAACACGATCGCGATGCAAGCGATCACGGCTTCGATCTTGGCCAGCAGGAGACGTCCGCGCAAAACGGGCGCAGTCAGCACAAGGTCCGGTGCGTCCTCTCCGGAAATCGTCAGCCATGCAAGGCCGCCCGCGAGCTGTCCGGCTGCCATGATCAGCACCGGAACAAGAATGGCCGCGGCGTTGCCGCCGAACGTGAAACTCCGCCACATCAGCACGGTCGGCGGCAGCAGATAGAGCAGTTGCATGAGCGATTGGGACATCAGCCACGGATCGCGCATCAGGAGGAGCCATTCCTTGCGGCGCAGCGTCGCCGCAACCGGCCGAACCGCAAACGCCTGCCGCCCGCGACGCTCCCTGATCCGCTCACGCGAGATGCTCGCGGCGGAAAAGACGTAGTTCGCGAACCGCGGCGCATAAACGATGGTGACCATCACGAAAACTGCGAGGCTCGCGAGGACGACGGCGCCGAACGCGAGCCCGTCGCCCAGCGCCGCGCGCGCCGGCCACCAGAAAAAGCTGGAAAGCTCCGGCGCGTGCGCGAGCGCATAGGACGATCGCAGGAACGCAAGCCGCGACAGCGTTCCGGTGGAGAACATGGCGGCCAGCTGCAATCCGATGACGAACGCCGCGCCGATCACGGCGGCGACGATCTGTGCCACCAGCCGCGTGCGCTTCGGGCCGATGGTCCGGAACAGCGCCGCGGTCAGTGCGACCGCCATCGCCGTCGCCATCAGCGAGACGGCCACGAGCACGCCATACGCGGCGAGCCAGCGCGGGCCGTTGCGCCACGCCAGCACGTCGACGAACGGTCCTACGAACAACAGCGACATCACGCCGACGGTCAAGCCGATCGCGCCGATGCGGACGGCGAACAGCCGGTAAGCGGGCGTCGGCGAACTCAGGATCAGTTCCAGATCCGAGCGCGTGTAGAAGGTGCGCGTCACGCTTTCCATCGCCTGGGACAGCATCGCCGATCCCGACAACAGCAGGCCCGCGGTGATGACGATGAGAGTCGACAGGTCGGCATGCAACCCCGCTCTCAGCGGTCCCAGCGCCAGATACGCCACGCCGTGCATCACGGCGGCAAAGACGAGGACGAAAATCCAGACGAACCGTTCGCGGTTGCGGCGGCCAACGGTCAGCATGGCCATCGCATCGCGCCAGACGAGCCGGAGCTCGTGCCGCGCGAACCAGGCAAGGGTTGCAGGCGAGCTCATGCGTCAGCGGTGTCGCGCTCGACGATGGCAAGGAACATGTCTTCGAGACTCGTGTCGCGTCCGCCGAGATTCTCGCGCAATTCGCCGAGCGTGCCTTCGGCGATCAGGCGCCCGCCGGAGATGACGCCGATGCGGTCGGCCATGCGCTCCGCGATCTCCAGGATGTGCGTGGTCATGATCACGGTGGCTCCCTTCGCCACGCGATCGGCAAGCACGGATTTGACGAGGCGCGCACTGCCGGCATCGAGGCCGGTGAGCGGCTCATCGAGGATGATCAGGCTGGGCTCGTGCAGCAAGGCGCCGGCCAGCGCCACCTTCTGCCGCATGCCGCGCGAAAAATGCTCGCAACGCTCGTCGGCGTGGTCTTCCAGATCGAGCCATCGCAGCAGGTCCCGCGCCCGCGCCTCCGCGACGCGGGTTTCCACGTTCCACAGGCCGGCCACGAATTCGAGATATTCGACCGGCGTGAGCTTGTCGTAGATCATCGGCTCGTCGGACAGCCATCCCGTGACCTGCTTCGCTGCGACGGGTTCGGCCAGCGCATCGATCCCAAAGATGAAGATGCTGCCGGCGTCGGGCTTC
>DATIYG010000204.1:0-13606 GCA_035517755.1 Rhizomicrobium sp.
CGCGCCCGCTTCGGCAATGGCAGCGGCATCGGCTTCGATCGCCGGCCATTCCGCTTCCGTGCGCCCTTGCGTCTTGAAGCCGCCGAAAATCTGGATGCGCTGCGGCGTCAGTCCGATATGGCCCATCACCGGAATGCCGCGGTCGGTCAGATAGCGCACGGTCTCGGCGATGCGGGCGCCGCCCTCCATCTTCACCGCCGTGCATCCGGTTTCCTGGATCACGCGGGCCGCATTGCGGAACGCGACCTGCGGGCTTTCCTCGTAACTGCCGAACGGCATGTCGACCACGATCAGCGCGCGCTTTGAGCCGCGCACCACGGCCGCGCCATGCAGGATCATCATCTCGAGCGTGACGCCGAGCGTGTTCTCCATGCCATGCATCACCATGCCGAGGCTGTCGCCCACCAGCATGAGATCGACGTGCTGGTCGAGCAGGCGTGCGGTGTGCGCGTGGTAGCAGGTGAGGCAGACGACGGGTTTCGCGTTCTTGTGCGCCCGGATCTCGGGCACGGTCACGCGCTTCTGGTGCACGACGGCGGACATGGGGCGCCCTCAGGCTTTTCGCAGGTGCAATATAGGGCAATCGGCGGCCCGGGACGAGGGGCCGGTTTTTCACGGAGCCGTCAGGAGAGCACGGGCGCTCCATTCACCGCGTTTGGGTCGCAAATGCCTTGAGATTCAACGGCAAAAACAAATCGGGTTACCACCGCGGATTCGCCCTTAGACTCCGGCGGATGACGCACAAGACTGTTCCCCCTCCCCTTGCGGGAGGGGGCAAATTCGAGCGGCGACCTGCGCTCAAGCAGCGAAGCGGTAGCGCTAAGCAAAGCCGCGAAGAATTTGGGGGAGGGGCCTGCGACGAACGCCCCCTCCCCCGAATGCTTCTCGCTGCGCTCGTAGCATTCGCCCCCTCCCGCAAGGGGAGGGGGAACCAGACGCGATACCCCGAAAACAATTCATGGTGTCGCCGGATGCTCGCGTCCCAACATCTGCCGGCCGCACGCGCTGCCAGTGCGCGCAGCGATGCGGCAGATCTTCAATTCAAATGCGTCCCAGCAATTGGGACACAAGATGTAGTGGTCAGGGAGGTCAGCAAAACGCGACGCGAAAATTTTGAAAACAACAACCCGGACAAATCCCGGAGTCCGCCCGACCGGCCGGTCAGGCGCTCAATCCGGAATCCGTCGAGACGATTATTCGCCACTTTCGATGTCGCCGCCGCCATGCGTCGAGGAGTTCACCTGCGGGTGGCCCCAGAAGTGGAGATCGCCACCGCCATGAACTTCCGCCTTCAGCGTGCGCTCGGCGCGGACTTCGGCGTCGCCGCCGCCATGCACTTCAGCGGAGACATTGTCGGCCGCGATGGCCTTCACGTCGGCATCGCCGCCGCCATGGACGTCGACGTTCAGGCTCGGCTGTCTGGGGAATCCGGCTTCGGCGTGCAGATCGCCGCCGCCATGGACGGAAATGGATGCGATCGCAGGCGTCGTGATCTCGACTTTGAGCTCATGATTGCCCCAGCACCAATCCTTGCAAGGCGAGAGCACGAGCTGCCCGTCGCCCTTGACCTCGATCTGCGCGATCTTGGGATCGCCCTTGATCATCACGACGCGTTGCCGGTCGCCATGGCGCAAGGTTGCTTCCCCGCCGCCGTGCAACTCGATGCTCTTGAACGGCGGAACATTGATGACCTGATCGGCCGAGGCCGCGCTCGGCACAATCGCGGCGAGAGCAAGGGCGGGAAGGATTGTCTTGAGCATCGTCGGCACTCCGTGGCTGCTGGCCGGAAGGTAGGAGCGTCCCTCTGGTTCGACGATGACGCAAGGTTGAAGGTCAGCCATGCGCTGTGACCGATGCTTCTACATAGGGCCCGGAACCTTGAGAATCCGGCGCCCGCATCATGGCCCGCATGATGCAAAAAGTTCATCACGGGAACCCGGAACGCACGCGAGGGCGATGCATTGAGCCAGACGTGGGGACAAATCGAACGGGCGCTGGGTCGAAATCACCTGCGTCGAAACGAGAAGGAGCTGCTCGATGGCGACGGCCATGCACGAACCGCAGGAAATGTTTACCGCACCTTTTGTCACCTTAACCGAACGCAATCGCGCGATCATGGAAAAGGCCGTGCGCGCGACGCAGGAGGAAACACTCGAGTTCCTCAATCGGAGTCTCGAACGCAATGTGCGGACGCTGGAACGCCTGCGTCATTGCGACGGAATTTCGGAATTGATGGCGGTCGACCACGAATGGTTCTCCGAAGTGATGCGCGATTCCTTCGAGCAGACGCAGCGCATGACGAAGCTGTGGTGGCGCCTCACCGAGGACGAGCTTCAGGCGGAGGCGGAGACGGCGAAGCAGGGCGCCAAGACGACGGTCAGCATGGGCAACGGAAAACCGTCGCCGGAGCAGAAGCGCTCCCACGAACGCGCCGCCGCCTGAGGTCTGACAAACGAACACGGCGTATCGCCGGCCGCTTTGGTGCAGGCGGCCGGCGCAGTGAGTGGCACGTTACGCGCGCGTGGGGAGAGACCCAGTTCCAGGAGATGGGCTATGCAAAACCACGTGATCGAAACGGACCCCAAATTGCCGGCGGATCGATTCCGGAATGCCGTCGAATTCCGGCACCGCATTCTGAAACTGCGCTGGATTGGCGAGGAGTCGGAGGCCGAACGGCTGTGCGCGATGCTGAGCCAGACGGCGCAGGATCACGTCGTCATCGACGAGCCTTTGATGACGGACTGAACGAAAACGGGCCGCTTGCGCGGCCCGTTTGTTGGTTCGGAATCTCAGAAGATTCAGGCCTCGGCTTCGCCCTCCGCGGGCTCGGCACGCGGGCCGGCGCCTTCCTCGAAGAGGGCTTCGGCGTTGGCCGTTGCTTCGGCGGCTGCTTCCTCTTCCGGCGCGCGCTCGGCGAGCACGTCTTCGCCGCGCGCCTGGCGCTCGGCTTCGTCCTCGGTGCGGGCGACGTTGACCGTCACAGACACGCGGACTTCGGGATGCAGCACCACGTTCACCGCAAACAGGCCGATGGTCTTGATCGGCTTGTCGAGCGGCACCTGCGTGCGGTCGACGGAGAAGCCGCCGTTCGAGATGATCTCGGAGATGTCGCGCGGAGAAACCGAACCGTAGAGCTGGCCCCGGTCGCCTGCCTGGCGCAGCAGCACGAAGGTTTTGCCGGAAAGCTTGTCGCCGACCTTCTGCGCCTCGCCCTTCTTCTCCAGATTGCGCGCTTCGAGCTGCGCCTTCTGGGTCTGGAAGTATTCGCGGTTCGCCTTGGTGGCGCGCAGCGCCTTCTTCTTGGGCAAGAGGAAGTTGCGGGCGAAGCCGTTCTTCACCTTCACCTCGTCGCCCATCTGGCCGAGCTTCTCGACTCGTTCGAGCAGGATCACTTGCATGGCCGTTCTCCTACTTCACGACGTACGGGAGCAGCGCCATATAGCGCGCCCGTTTGATGGCTTGGGCGAGCAGACGCTGCTTGCTCGCCGATACGGCCGTGATGCGGGAGGGCACGATCTTGCCCCGCTCAGAGATGAAGCGCTGCAGCAGCTTCACATCCTTGTAGTCGATCTTCGGCGCGTTGGCGCCGGAGAACGGGCAGGTCTTCTTGCGCCGGAAGAAGGGACGCCGCGCGCCGCCGCCACCGCCGCGCTCGCCACGATCCCCACGGTCGCCGCGATCTCCACGGTCTCCGCGGTCACCTCGTTCGCCACCGTAGCTCATTGCACCGTCTCCTCGGCCGGAGCGCCTTCGGTCTTGCCTTCTTCGCGCTCGCGCTTGTTCTTGTTCGACGACTGCTCGAACTTCTCGACCTTCACGGTCATGTAGCGCAGCACGTCTTCGTTGATCTTGAGCTGCCGCTCGAGCTCCTGCACGGCCTTCGCCGGCGCATTGATGTTGAGGAGCACGTAGTGGCCCTTGCGGTTCTTCTTGATGCGATAGGCAAGTCCGCGCAGGCCCCAATATTCCTGCTTCTCGACCTTGCCGCCTTCGCCTTCGAGGATCGTCTTGAGGTGGGTCGCCAGCGCGTCCACCTGCTGCGCGCTGATATCCTGGCGTGCGATCAGGAGATGCTCGTAGAGAGCCATATCGTCCCTTTCCGGGCTTGCGGGACGAGGCGCGGAGGGATCCGACGCTTCGCCTTGGCTCGCCGGGACGCCGGACCATCCGGCATGAGCCCGGAAATCCGGGCCTCCCGCGACCGCAGCCGCTTCGTGAAGGCGGGGCTTATAGGGGAGAGGGAGCTTCCGGACAAGAGAGGTGGGGAATCGACATAACGCCCTGAATGGCCCAAGCTATTTCCGGGCAAGATGTGGGTTGAACGATGCGTGCCGGTCGGCGGATTGTCGGGATTTGGGCTTTTGGAGTGCTGGCGGGACTGATGTCCCCAGCTTTGGCTTCTCCCGATTTTCCCCGCGGTTCGGAAGCGCGCGAGCGGGTCCTGCTCGGCACCGTCGGAGATGATCTTCAGTCCTGGATACGGGAAGAGGCACGCAGCGCCGTCTCGGCCGGGATGATTTCCGAAGGTCATGCGCGCGCCGTTGCCATTCGTGCCCAGAAGGATTTCGGCGCCGACGTGGATGTCGTGAGCTTCCTGCTGCTGATGCAGGCGACACGCGATGCGAATGCCGATCTCCAGGCCGTGATGGATCGCTCGCGCGAGGCGTGGGACGATCAAGCCGAGCGCAGCAGCATGGCGCACAACAAGCCTCCGGTGACATCGACGCTTGATCCCGGCACACAGGCGGTTCTTTCGCTGAAGCCGAAGACCGTTCCGCTGGTGAGCACGAACAAGCAGGCCGGTGCACAATTGCGCGCCAGCCCGATTGTTCCCGTTGCCGATACCGACGACAGCATCCATGTCGATTTGCAGACGGCGATGGATCGCGAGACGGAAGCCGAAGATGCCGTCGCAGCGGCGCTGCATCATCTTCCTGCAGGCGCGACAGCGGTGGTGCCTGCCGCACAGCCTTAGAGCTTCTCCCGTTGCGGAAGCCTGAAATGGCGAAGGGCGCCGCCATCTCGCGGCGCCCTCGACGTCACGGCCATTGGAGGACTTTGCCATCCAGGCCAACCGGCCCGGCGGGCGGGCCCGTTCTTGCGCCCTTCGCCTGATCGGCTGGGCGTGGAAACTATCCCGCCGTGCAAAGAACAGAGTCAATTCGCGCGCGGATCACGAATTGCATCTTGCGTTGCAGCGAATGGACAGGCATCGCGCACGCGATGGAACTTCGCATCTGCTTCGGAACACGGGTGGCTGTTCGAGATCGGACAAAATGCGATGTCGCGCCAACGGCATGGTCCAAAAAAAGAGCCCCGATCGCTCGGGGCTCTCCAATTTGCGATCGTTCAGCCGATCACCAGTAGCGCCAGTAGCAGGCCCTGCGATGACGGTGCCAGCGGCAATCCCAGTGGCGGTGATGCCACCGGCGTCCGTGCCACATCCAGCCGCCGCCCCCGACGTGGACAACAACTGCGGCCGCCGAAGCCGGCATGGCCGGAATGGCGACGATCGACGCAGTACCAATCAGGGCCGCCAACGTCGCGGCCACAACAGTCTTCATTTGATAACTCCCCTCTGGACTCGTGGTTAACTCATAGCAGGTTCGACCCCGCGTCCAAAGCGGCGGCGAGGGCCTGGTTTGCCTTGACTAGCCAGCCGCCGCCTGATTTGTCTCGCGCCCCATGACGCGCGCGTTCATCTTTCCCGGCCAGGGTAGCCAGGCCATCGGCATGGGCAAGGCGCTCGCCGAGGCTTTTGCCCCGGCCCGTGAGGTCTTCGAGGAAATCGACGATGCCCTCGGCCAGAGGCTGTCGCGGGTGATGTGGGATGGGCCCGAGGCCGACCTCACGCTCACCGAAAATGCCCAGCCGGCCATCATGGCGGCGAGCATGGCAATCGTTCGCGTGCTGGCGCGCGAAGGCGGTCTCGATATGGCCAGGCACGCGCGCGTGGTGGCCGGGCATTCGCTCGGCGAATACTCGGCCCTTTGCGCGGCCGGCGCGTTTACGCTCGGCGATGCGGCGCGGCTTCTCAAGGCGCGCGGCCGCGCGATGCAGGAGGCTGTCCCTGTCGGCGAAGGCGGGATGAGTGCCTTGCTCGGTGCGGAGATCGATCAGGCAGAGGCGCTGGCGAAGGAGTGCGCGGCGGCGGGCGGCGGCGTTTGCGTCGTCGCCAACGACAATGCGCCGGGACAGGTCGTGATCTCTGGGAGCAAATCCGCCATCGACAAGGCGCCGGAATTGGCGAAGGCCGCCGGCATCAAGCGCGCGATGGCGCTGAACGTGTCGGCGCCGTTCCATTCGCCGCTCATGCAGCCTGCCGCCGACAAGATGCGCGAAGCGCTGGCGAACGTGACCATCCGGCCCCCGGCTGCACCGGTCGTCGCGAATGTAACGGCCGCGGAAGTCAGCGAGCCGGAAACCATCCGCCGCCTGTTGATCGAGCAGATCACGGCACGCGTGCGCTGGCGTGAAAGCGTGCTGTCGTTCCGCCACTTTGGCATTGGCACCACGGTCGAATGCGGCGGCAACAAGGTACTGACCGGAATGGTCAAGCGCATCGATCGCGATCTGGAAACCATGAGCCTCGATACGCCTGCCGATATCGAGGCCTTCGCGAAGGCACTCTGATGTTCGATCTTTCTGGCAAAACCGCACTCGTCACCGGCGCCTCAGGCGGAATTGGAAAATCCATCGCCACCATGCTGCACAAGCAGGGCGCGACGGTGGTGCTCTCCGGCACACGCGCCGAAGTGCTCGAAGCCGCGAAGGCCGAACTGGGCGGGCGCGCGCACGTCGCCACCTGCAATCTCTCCGACACGGCATCCGTCGAGGCGCTGGCAAAGACTGCGGAAGCCGCCGCCGGCGCGCCGATCGATATTCTCGTGAACAATGCCGGCGTCACGCGTGACAACCTGTTCATGCGGATGAAAGATGAAGAATGGGATCAGGTGATCGCGGTCGATCTCACCGCCGCTTTCCGTCTGTCCCGTGCCGTCCTGCGCAGCATGATGAAGAAGCGCTGGGGCCGGATCATCCAGATAACATCCGTCGTCGGCGTCACCGGCAATCCCGGCCAGGGCAACTACGCTGCCGCCAAGGCCGGCATCATCGGCATGAGCAAGGCCTTGGCCGCCGAAGTGGCCAGCCGCAACATCACGGTCAACTGCATCGCCCCGGGCTTCATCGCCACCCCAATGACGGACGTCCTGACCCCCGACCAGAAGACGGCTTTGCTTGGCCGAATCCCCGCCGGACGCATGGGCGAAGCGAACGATATCGGCGCGGCTGTCGTTTACTTGGCGAGCGAAGAGGCCGGCTACATCACCGGCCAGACCCTGCACATCAACGGCGGAATGGCAATGATTTGATCACAGAATCAAGAACTTAGTCCGCTGTGGCGCGCTCCGGGGCCTTATGTTAGGTAAACTCCAGCCCTTGGCCGTGCAGCGGGAGGGGCCACGCCGCGCGCCTTCCTGAAATCGCGGCGACGGGAAACAAGGAGAGGTTTCAAACACCAATGAGCGATACGGCCGAGCGCGTGAAGAAGATCGTCGTCGAGCATCTCAACGTGGATGCCGACAAGGTCACCGACAACGCCTCCTTCATTGAAGATTTGGGCGCCGACAGCCTCGACACCGTCGAGCTGGTCATGGCGTTCGAGGAAGAATTCGGCATCGAAATCCCCGACGACGCCGCCGAGTCCATCGTCACGGTCGGCGATGCGGTGAAGTACATCGACAAGACACAAGCGGCTTGAGGCACGAACGCCTGATCCATGCGTAGGGTTGTGATTACAGGACTCGGCCTCGTCACGCCGCTGGCGTGCGGGGTCGAGGAGACTTGGGCGCGCCTGCTTGCCGGGCAATCGGGCGCTCGCCCCATCACGACCTTTCGGACCGACGATCTCGCCACCAAGATCGCCTGCACCGTTCCGGTCGGCGACGGCACGAACGGCACGTTCAATGCCGATCAGTGGCTGGATTCGAAGGAGCAGCGGCGCGTCGACAATTTCATCACTTACGGGCTGGCGGCCGCCCAGCAGGCGGTCGACGATTCCGGCTGGAAGCCCGAGACGGAAGAGGATCGTGACAACACCGGGGTCCTGATCGGCTCAGGCATCGGCGGTCTGAACGGCATCGCCGAAGCCGCCGTGATTCTGCACGAGAAGGGCCCGCGCAAGATTTCGCCATTCTTCATCACCGGACGGCTGATCAATCTCGTGTCCGGCTACGCGTCGATCCGCTTCGGCTTCAAAGGGCCGAACCATGCGGTGGTGACGGCTTGTGCCACGGGTGCCCATGCCATCGGCGATGCGGCGCGGCTGATTGCGCTTGGCGATGCCGATGTGATGCTGGCTGGCGGCGCGGAAGCCGCCGTCTGCCGCATAGGGATCGTGGGATTCAATGCCTGCCGTGCGTTGTCGACGAACTTCAACGATTCGCCGGAAAAGGCGTCGCGGCCTTACGACAAGGATCGCGATGGCTTCGTGATGGGCGAGGGCGCCGGCGCGGTGATGCTCGAGGAATACGAGCATGCCAGGGCGCGCGGTGCGAAGATCTACGCCGAAGTGAAGGGCTATGGACTGTCCGGCGACGCCTATCATATCACCGCGCCATCCGAAGATGGCGACGGCGGCTATCGCGCGATGAAGATGGCGCTGAAACGTGCCGACCTATCGCCGTCCGATATCGACTATGTGAATGCACATGGCACATCGACGCCGCTTGGCGACGAGATCGAGCTGCGTGCGGTGGAGCGGTTGTTCGGCAACGCCGCGGGCGAAATGTCGATGTCGTCGACAAAATCCTCCATCGGGCATCTGCTCGGCGCGGCGGGCGCGGTGGAAGCGATATTCTCGGTGCTGGCGATCCGCGATCAGATCGTTCCGCCGACACTCAACCTCGACAATCCATCGGTCGACACACAGCTTGATCTTGTGCCGCACAAGGCCAAGAAGCGGGAAGTGAAGTCCGCGCTGTCGAATTCATTCGGCTTCGGCGGCACCAACGCATCGCTGATCTTCACAGCGGTGCAATAGCGCCACGCTTGCGTGGCATTGTTGGTTAGCGGATTGCCTCAAAATTGACTTGAGGGCGCGGTCTCTTAACATCCGATAATGCGCAAGCTGCTGCTATTCCTCGTTGTGGTCGCGCTTCTCGGCGCGGGTGCTTTCTATGCCGAGCAGTGGAATTTCCTGCGCCCGGGGCCGGCGGCGCAGCACGGGCAAGCAACCGTCGTGCTGATCAGTCCGGGCGATCACTCCGCGACCATTGCCGAGAAGCTGCAGAAAGCCGGCGTTGTCGAGAACGCCGATCTGTTCCGCTTGGGCGTGCGCGTGCGGCGCGAGCAGTCGGCGCTGAAGGCCGGCGAGTTCGCGATTCCTTCGCACGCCAGCATGGCCGACATCATGGGCATCCTGATCGCGGGTAAATCGATCCAGCACAAGATCACCGCTGCCGAAGGCCTGACCAGCGACATGATCTACAAGATCGTCGCAAAGAATCCGGTGCTGACGGGCGATGCGGGCCCCGAACCGGCGGAGGGCACTTTGCTGCCGGAAACGTATCTCTTCACGCGCGGCATGACGCGCGCGCACATGCTGATGCTGATGAAGATGAAACAGGAGAAGCTGATCGCGAAGCTGTGGCCGGCGCGCGCGTCAAACCTTCCGGTGAAGACCAAGGGTCAGGCGGTGATCCTTGCCTCGATTGTCGAGAAGGAGACGGCCATCCCCGAGGAGCGCCGGCACATCGCATCGGTCTTCGTCAACCGGCTGCGGCTCGGCATGAAGCTGCAATCCGATCCGACCATCATCTACGGCATCACCAAAGGCTATCCGCTTGGCCGCGGCATCCGCCAGAGCGAACTCAATCGCGCCACGCCGTACAACACTTATGCCATCACCGGCCTTCCGCCGACGCCCATCGCCAATCCCGGCAAGGACGCGATTGCCGCCGTGCTGCAACCCGAAGACACGAAGGATCTGTACTTCGTGGCCAACGGCAAAGGTGGCCATGTGTTTGCCGCCACCATCGCCGAGCACGAGAAGAACGTCGCCAAATGGCGGCAGGTTGAGCATCAGTTGCCGCAACAGTCGGCCGCAGCTCCCGCAACGCCCGGTCTGACGCTGCGCGGCACCAGCGACACGGAGAAGCCGATCGAGACGGCGCCGATCACTGCCGAGGTGCAATCCGAATTGCCGAAGGTTGAGGTTGCCTCGGCGTCGTCGAAACCCGCCCGCCACAGGCATCTCCGGCACCATCGGCGATCCCGCTTCTGATTCCGGTCCGCGGGCGCTAAGTTCGGTGGTCATCGGAGTCGTGGAAACATGTCTGTCGTCAGCATGACCGGATTCGCCGAAACCCACGGCGCGCACGAATCGGTGCGCTGGCGCTGGGAGGTGAAGAGCGTCAACGGCCGCGGGCTCGATCTGCGCCTCCGGATGCCGCCGGGCTTCGACAGCATCGACATACCGGCGCGCACGCTGGCCGGCGAGCGTTTCCGCCGTGGCAACATCCAGGCAAATCTGACGATCGAGCCGCAGGAAGGGGCGCGGGGATTTCGCGTCGATCCCGAGGCGCTGGCGGCAGCCGTGAAGATCGCGCGGCAGGTTTCCGCCGAGACCGGCCTGGCGCCCGCGCGTGTCGACGGCTTGCTCGGGCTCAAGGGCATCCTGATCCAGGACGATGTGGTTCCCTCGGGACCCGCCGAACGCGCCGCCCGTGACGCAGCGCTGCTGGAGACGCTGGCAACGGCGTTCGATGCCTTGCGGCGGGCGCGGCGCAACGAGGGCGCCAAACTGACGGCACTGCTGAACGGCATGATCGCGGAAATCGAACGGTTGACGCGGGAAGCGGCAAGCCTGGCGGCAACGCAACCCGCTGCCCTGCGCGACCGCCTCGTTGCGCAAATGAGGGAGCTGCTCGAGAGCACCTCGATCTCGGAGGAGCGCCTCGCGCAGGAGGTTGCGCTCCTTGCCGGCCGCGCCGATGTGCGCGAGGAACTCGATCGCCTGGCGGCGCATGTGCACGAGGCGCGCGCCTTGATCGATTCGGGCGACGCCATCGGGCGCAAGCTCGATTTCCTGGCGCAGGAGTTCAACCGCGAAGCCAACACGCTGTGTTCGAAGTCGGCGGACATCCAGCTGACGCGCACCGGCCTTGCGCTCAAATCGGCCATCGAACAGTTCCGCGAGCAGGCGCAGAACGTGGAATGAGTGATATCCGTCGAAGGGGCCTGATGCTGGTTCTGTCCTCGCCGTCCGGCGCAGGCAAGACCACGCTCACGCGGAAGCTTCTCGAATCCGATTCCAGTGTCAGTATGTCGGTGTCGGCCACCACGCGCGCACGCCGTTCCAACGAAGTCGAGGGCCGCGACTACTTGTTCGTCGCGCCGGACAAATTCGAGCAGATGGTTTCGGCCGGCGAGTTTCTCGAGCACGCAACCGTGTTCGATCACCGCTACGGCACGCCCAGACAACCGGTTCTCAGCGCGCTCGGCCGCGGCCGTGACGTGCTGTTCGACATCGACTGGCAGGGCGCGCAGCAATTGAAAGAGAAGGCGCGAGAGGACCTCGTCAGCATCTTCATCCTGCCGCCGACCCATGACGAACTGGAACGGCGCCTGCGCGAGCGGGCGGAGGATTCCGACGCTGTCGTCGCCAAGCGCATGGCGAAGGCCGCGAGCGAGATCAGCCACTGGCCGGAGTACGATTATGTGATCGTCAACAATGAACTCGGCCGCGCTGTGGAGCAGGTCCGCGCCATCCTGGAGGCCGAACGCACGCGGCGCACCCGGCTCGTGGGTGTCGGTGAATTCGTGGCGAGTTTGACCTAGCTTCTACTCGGGCGTGATTTTCCTGCAGACAAAAACAATCGTCATCGCCCGGTCGCGCCCTTCTTGCGCGATCCGGGCGACCCATTTTGCCTTCTGATCAAATCGAAAAATGGATCACCCGGATCGCTCGCGAGAAATGCTCGCGACCGGGTGATGACGGATTGTTTGGGGTAAGGGAAAATCCGTTCTAGTTCAGTGCGATGCGATACACGCGGCTGGCGGTGCCGCTGAAAAGCGCGGTCTTTTCGTCGGGTGAGAAGCCGGTGGAGAGACGCTTGAACGCGTTCCAAAGGTTCACATAGGTCGCGCCGAAGCGGTCCACCGGGAAGTTGCTTTCGAACATGCCGCGCCGCACGCCGAACGCCTCGACGCAGGTCTCGATATACGGCTTCCATTCGCGCGCGAGCTGCTCCGACGAGACTTCCGGCTCATGCCAGCGCTTGCGCCAGCCGGCGAACGGCATCGGCAATCCGCCGAGCTTCACGACGACGTTCTCGCACTTCGCGAGCGCCCGGATGTTGTTGCGCCATTCCTCGAAGCGCGCTTCGCGCTTGCCTTCATAGCGCGCGATGCCGAGCGGCGTGCCGACGTGATCGAGCACGATCACGGTGTCCGGGAAGGCGCGGGCCAGATCGATGAGATCGGGCAGTTGCGGCTCCAGCAGCCACGCATCGAACGAAAGTCCCAATCTGTGAAGCACGGCGAAGCCCGCGCGAAACTTGCTGTCGCGATAAAGTCCCGCCGGTACGCGGCCATGCAAGGGTCCGAGCACCATCGGATCTTCGTCGAAGGAAGCACTCTGGCGGATGCCGCGGAAGCGTCCGTGGCCGGCCGCGATATGGGAGCGCAGCACGTCCTCGACCACGCCCGGATCTTGCCGCAGGTCGGTATGGCCGATGATCCCGGCGCAAGCCCGGACATCGCCATAGAGGCCGCTCGCGGTCATGGCCGCGACGCCGTTGACGAATTCGGTTTCACCGACGGGACGCAGCGGTTCCGGCCCATCGGCGCGATACATGGCGCCGCATTCCATATAGACGGTGCCGCGGATGTTGTGGCCGCTTTTCAGATCGGCGAGCAATTCGTCGAGCAAATAGCGCGGGACCTCGCGAATGATGTCCATGAATCCGTGCTCGATGGGCGGCAGATTGCGCAGGACGTCCTTCGGCCGATCCCACAGATGGTGATGCGGATCGATGATCGGCAAATCGGGTTCGAGGATGTCCTCGATCACGGCGTCAGCACCACGCGGCCGGTGATCTTGCCCTGGCGCAAATCCTCGAGCGAGCGATTGGCGTCCGATAGCGGCCGCGTCTGCACCGGAATCGGATCGACCTTGCCGCCCCGCACCAGCGCCATCATCTCCTGCGCCTCGGGCAGCGAGCCGACGAACGATCCCATGATGGTGAGGGCGCGCAGCGGAAACATCGGTAGCGGCATGGCCATCTGTCCGCCGAATAGTCCGACGACGATGATCTTGCCGCCGCGCCGCACGATGGAATTGGCGAAGGCAAAGCTCGCCTCCGAGCCCACGAAATCGACAACCGCATAGGCGCCGCCCTTGGTGTCGGCCACGAGCTTCTTGGCGATGCCCTCGGCCTTCGTGTTGTAGGTCGCCGACGCGCCGCCTTTCGCCGCGGCGTCGAGGCGGCCGTCATCGATGTCGGCCGCGATCGGTCCCTTGCCGAACAATGCGCGGGCGAACTCGATGCCCATCATGCCGACGCCGCCGCAGCCAAGCACCACCACTTGGTCGTCCGGACCC
>DATIYG010000205.1:0-7412 GCA_035517755.1 Rhizomicrobium sp.
GAGCCAGCGGTAGACGATTCCGCCGAGAACCGCGCCGGCCAGCGGCGCAACCCAGAAGGCCCACAGCTGTCCCAGCGCCCAGCTCCCCTGGAACAGCGCGACACCGGTCGACCGCGCCGGATTCACCGATGTGTTGGTGACCGGAATGGAAATGAGATGAATCAGCGTCAGGCAGAGTCCGATGGCAAGCGGCGCAAATCCGGATTGTGCTGCGAGGGATGTGGATCCCAGAATGACGAGGATGAACATCGCCGTCAGCACGAATTCGCACAGCAGGCCGGCCGCCAGCGAATAGTGCTGCGGCGAGTGCTCGCCATAGCCGTTGGAGGCGAATCCCGCGCTCGCATCGAAGCCGGGCTGGCCGCTCGCGATGCCGTAGAGCACCGCGCCGGCAACGATGGCGCCGATCACCTGCACGATCCAGTAGGGGAGCAGGTCACGCACCGGAAAACGCCCGCCGACATACAATCCCAGCGTCACGGCCGGATTGAAATGCCCGCCGGAAATGTGGCCGACTGCGTAAGCGCCCGTCACCACGGTCAATCCGAAGGCCAGCGCCACGCCGGCGTAGCCGATGCCGAGGCCGGGTACTCCGGCGGCCAGCACGGCACTGCCGCATCCGCCCAGTACCAGCCAGAATGTTCCGAGGAATTCCGCTGCCAATTTGCGCGACATGGTCATGGCTCGGCTCCCGACTCATTTCGTCCGGACAATTCTATCCGATGGGAACGGCGGCGGCAGTGAGTCGTCTATCGGCCTTTGGTCTGACCGCGGGCCCAGGCGATGTAATCGGAATTGCCGCCTTCGATCGGCAGTACCAGAAAGCACGGCACGGTGTAGGGATGCAGCGGACGAGCAGCAGCGATCGTCTCGTCCACGAGTGCGCGGCGCGTTTTGATGAAGACAGCGACTTCCGGACCGGTCTCGAGCTTGCCCTGCCATTCATAGACCGATGTCATGGGCGGATAGATGTTGACGCAGGCCGCCAGCCTTGCGGAAACGAGCGCTCGCGCAACCCGTTCCGCCGCTCCGACGTCCGGAAAAGTCGAATACACAAACACGAATTCCGACCCGCTCATGGCCACGTCCGATTCCTCCGGAATTTGGATTTTATAAAGGTTTTCCTCAAACCCCGCGATCAACGCGGAGTTAAGCAACCTGTGTTGCAATGCCGGCATTAGGGACCGCGGAGAATTTCCATGAAATGGATTTCGTCGATTGCCTGCTCATTGCTGATTGCGGCCGTGGCAGGTCCGGCTTTTGCCGAAGGTGCTGCACCCGCTCCGGTGGCAGTCACCAACCTTGCCGCGCCGGGGAGCGCTGCGGCCGGCGGTTCGACCGGCGCGACCGGCGCCGCGGCAGTGGGTACCGAAGGCGCACTCGCTGGCGGTGGTGCGGCCGGCATCGGCACGGCGGCCGGCTTCTCGACAGCGACCGTACTTACAGTCGGCGCTGTTGCTGTTGTTGGAACTGTCGTGGCAGTGGCGGCCAGTGGTGGTGGCGGAAACGGCGGCTCGACTTCGACCACTGGAACAAATTAGCCGATCGCCAAAAGAAAACGGCGCGGGAGCCTATCGCTTCCCGCGCCGCGCGCTGATCGAAAATTCTCCAATCAGACGAGCTTCAGGTTCACCGCCTTCGGCCCGCGCTTGTCCGCTTCGATGTCGAACTGCACGCGCTGACCTTCATTGAGGCCGCGAAGGCCCGCCGCCTGGACGGCCGTGACATGGACGAACACGTCCTTGCCGCCGCCTTCCGGCGCGATGAATCCAAAACCCTTTGTCGTGTTGAAGAACTTGACCTGACCGGTCGTCATGTAGGCTTTCTCCTGAAAGCAGAGAGTTCCGTGCCGGACACCATGTTCGTCACGGTTTCAAAGTCGCGTCTCACTTTCAGGGAAAACGTCGTCGTCACTCCAGATCGGCTGCATTTCGACAACCGCATGGCGCGCATTCAACTGATTCCGGCTCGCGCGGCCTTGAACACGGGCGATATAGGCGGTCCCAGGTGCTTTGGCAAGTTAGGGACGGTGCGACAACGGTATGTAGCGCGGTTCTCGTGAAACGCGCTGAAGCCAGCGCGACACGGCCGGATAATTCGCAAGCTCGAATCCGCCTTCCTCCGCCGCATGCGTGTAACCGTAGAGCGCAATATCGGCGATCGAGTAACGGTCGCCGGCAAACCAGTCGCGGTCGGCGAGATGTTTCTCCATGACGGACAGCGCCGCTTTGCCATTCGTCATGAGCTTCTCCATGTCGGCGCCACGCGCCGCGCGCTGTGCGTCATTCATGTAGGAGCGGACGAACCGCGCCACCGCGATGTAAGGCTCGTGGCTGTACTGTTCGAAGAACATCCATTGCATCATTTCGGCGCGCGCCCATTTGTCCGCTGGCTGAAGATGTGTGCCTTCCGTCAGGTAGAACAGGATCGCGCCGGATTCGGGCAGGCACCTTCCGTCGTCCAGCTCGAGCAAAGGCACGCGGCCATTCGGATTCTTGGCGAGATATTCCGGCCGCCGCGTCTCGCCCGTGTGCAAACCGTATTCCTGCAAGGTGAGCGGGATTCCAAGCTGGTGCGCGGCCAGGCGCACCTTGTAGCAATTCCCCGACATCTGCATCTGGTGGAGTACCGGCATCCTCTTCGCTCCTGCGCGCCGCCGCCAGTTTCCTAGCGCAATTCGCCATGCAAATTGCGAAGACCTGCCCCCATTGTTACGGTGTGCTGCCAGAGATGCCCACGGAAACCCGCCAATTGTCCGCTTCCCCCGTGCGTTTCATTTTCATCGTGGCCGTCCCGCGCACGGGCTCGAGTCACCTGACGCGCCTGTTGCGCAATTGCGAGCCGCTGCGCGTCAAGGCCGAGCTGTTTCATCCCCGATCGATCGATCTTCCGGTTGAGGACATTCTCGCTCTGGCCGCGCGGTCCGGCGGAAGAATCACCGATGACGAAAGTCTTTGCGCCTGGCGCCGTGACCATCCGCGCGAGACGCTGGAGTCGCTCTTCGAGGCCGGAGGCGGCCGCATTGTCGTGGCGAAGATTTTTCCGTTCCATCTTTCGCAGGAGCAACTGGCGGACGCGATTTTTAAGCATCGCGACACGGTCTATCTCGTGCTGCAGCGCCGTCCGATTGAGAGTTATATCTCGGGTCTGAAGGCGAACTCCATTGGCGGATTTGGCAGGATCGATACAACGTCGACCAAACCCACACTCGCACCGGAAGATTTCGGCAAATGGGCGATGAGGATACGACGATGGTACGAGTGGCTTGACGAAGAACTTCGTTCGCGCAGCCTGCCGCATGCACCGATTTCTTACGAGGCGGAGTTGGATGGCGTTTCCAACCGCGACGCGCTGTCCGGCGTCTTGCGCAAATTGGAAGCGATGGGGCTCCCGCATCTCGATGTCCCGCAGAAGCTTCTTGGCGGACAACGCCAGGATCGGGAACGTGACTATCGCAGCCGTGTTGCGAACTGGCAGGCGTTCGAGAAAGCCGTGCGGGGCGATCCGGACGGCGCCTCCCTGCTTGATTGGGCCGAAGCTGCGCCCTGAAGCTTTCAGCCTTTGCCCGCGGCCTTCTTGCAGGCGTCGGTCAGCTCGTCGATGTCGTAGCTCTTGCACTTGGGCAGCAGTGCCTCGGCATCGGAGTCACGGCCCGCTCCTCGCAGGATTTCGATGCGCTTGGGAAGCAGCACCGGAGAATCCTCAAACCGCAACACCGCCCGATCCATCAGCGCTTGCGCCTTCGCGTAGTCACCGCGCGCGACATAGATATCGGCAAGTCGCGAATAGACTTCCCACGACGGCTCCGGGCCATTCGCCGCGCGAACCAATGCTGCTTCGGAGAGCGCCACCTGGCGGCCTCTTTCGTAGTATTCCGCCGCGACGAATTCGGTGTACGCGTGATCGGTGGTCGGATTCGCAATCGACGTGGTGACGGCCAATTGCGCGGACGCGGGCGTGCCCTGCGAGGAATCGGCGATATAAGCGGCCGCATTTTCCGCCGAACTGTAATGCGAAAGCAGTGCCGTGAGCTGCGGCTTGTACGCCACCTTGCTGACAGGGCTCCACGGCAGCGGCGTCGGGTTGACCATCGCAAGATCGCGGTATTCGCGGAAGGCGTAGGCGCTGAGCAGATCCTCGCGTTCCTTTGCCGGATGATGCGACGTGGCATCCTCGGCCATGTTGTCGACCGCCGTGTCGAACGCAAAGATCGCGATATCGGCGATCTGATCGTTGCTCGGACGTCCACCTGAGGCGATGGCGCCGAGCAGATCGCCGCCGAGGCTCAATCCTTTCGCCAGCGAACTGCCGCCGGAATCGGACTGCTTCTCCGCCGCGGCCTTGGCCTGCGCAGCCGCCTCGGCGGCCTCCGCTTCCTGCTCGGCAAGCTTGTCCATCACGGAGAGCGCGGCTTCCGGATCGTAACCGGCCTTGACCATGAGATCGAAGCCGAGAGCGTCGGCGGCATCTTCCTCACCCCGCTCCATCTGGGGCATCAGCACGTTGGCGCTGAGCTTGGCGAGGTGCTGCGCCACATCGAGGCCGCGCATGATGTTGTTGCCGGTCGATCCGCCGGCGGCAAGGGCCGCCGACTTCGCGACCACGTCGACGGCGCTGCCGTTCACCACCGCATAGTATTGCGCCTTCTTGTACCAGTTCTTGGCCTGATGCTTGTAGATTGCGTGCGCCACCTCGTGTCCCAGCACAAAGGCAAGCTCGTCCTCGTTCTCCAATTGCTCAAGCAATCCAACCGTGACGATCAGCGTGCCGTCCGGCGTACATTCGCCGGCGAATTCCGGTGCGGCGAGAATCCGCACGTCGGGATGGAATGTCGGAGGCATTTTCACATTGGCGAGCAGGCGAACCATCACGCCCTTGACATAATCGTGCAGCTGCGGAGACGGCACGAAGCCTTGCGCGCGCGCCCGCAGGATTCCGAGGGCGCGAGGACGGCCGGCCAGCACATCGCTGTAGTCGGTCGAAGGCGAAATCTGCTCGATCGCCTTGCCGTGGCTCGGATAGCCGTCGCCGGGACTCGCCAGGGCGGCAGTCAAGACAAGCATGCTGCTGCACAGAAGCGTTGCTGCAAACACAGATAAACGAGACATCAGTGCGCTCCCGCGTTTTTCGGACAACCTTCGCCAAGACCGCGCGTCGATCCGACCTTTTGATCGTTGCTTCCCATCGCCAGATTGCGGCACACCGCAGGAAGCTTCCCGGCGAAGCGGTACTTCACCATGTATGGCGGCACCCAATATTTTCCGCCATTCACGCTGACCTGCAGCATGAAGTTGGGAGCCCGCCCGGTGATCGGGGCACAGGCCGGGAATTTGTCCTGTTCGAGGGTCATCACCTTTTTGCCAGCCGCGGCATCGTAGAGATCGACTTCCGGTGTGCGCGCCTCGAGCACCACATCGCCCTTCACACTCGCGCAAACGTCGTCCGATGCGAATGCCGGCGAGGACAGCGCCACGAGCGCAATCGCACCGGCCGTCAAAACACCTGTCCACCTCATGACACCTTTTCCTCCGCTTCTTCGAGCGCGAAGTCCGCCAATTGCGGCCCTCCCGCCACGTGATGCAAGTAGCCCCAAATGGAATCCGGCAAACCGACAAGCAACATTGCCGCGAGTTCGACCGACACGAAAACCACCTCGACCCAGTTCGCCACGGAGAGGCCTGCGGCGCGTGTGAGCACAAGTCCCACGGCGAGCGCGAGCCCGAAGGCGAGATAGTGCCACACCTTCTCCACCGCCTTTTCGAGGAAGTACTCGAACGTGACGCTGCGCTCGCGCTGGGCGCGGCCGGCACTGCGGCGTTTGAGCTGAATACCGCGCCAGTGGATCAGCGACAGGATGAGGATCACGGGAATCACCGCAATCACCTGGACAAGGTTGCCGTCTACCGACCGGCCACCGAGCGAGATCGCGTTCTGGTAGGGCCGCCCATGAAACGTGATAAGATTGTCCATCGCCATAGCGTGCACGAAAACACTCGGCAGCAGATCATTGACCGGTGTGTAAGTGCGGTCCTGCGCGGCCTGCAGCGCGCCGCCGTAGAAGACGATCCGGTTCGTCGCCATCTTCGCGACGTCCTTGTCGTCGGCTCCCATCATCAGCGACACGACCGGGAATTCCGCGGTGTAGGGGCAGGGGCTCTTCACCGCGCTCGTGTTGAAGAAGGCGAGGTACCAGCGGCGGATGGGGTTCATCTGCTCGAAGCAGGAGCGCTGGTCGCCATTGGTGTCGGTGCGCGTGATCCAGTGGTTCTCCGGCGCCGTGCGTGTGCCCCATACCAATTCCATCTTGTCGTTGATGTGGGCGAGCGGATATTTCCTGCCGTAGACATCGCGGTAGACCCGCAACGCGAGTGACGGGCAGGTGCCGTCCGCATCCGGCTTCTGGTTGAAGCAGCGTCCTGTCGCATTGTACTGGCGCGCCACACCAGAATTGATCGGCAACGAAGGATCGAGGATGGGCACGCCGGTCTTGGCGAGCTCGGGCCGCAACGGATTTTCGCCGAAAGGAAGATCGATGCCACCTTCGAAATAGATCGGTATGTGCGCTTTGCGATAGCGGCCGATTTCGTCGATCAAATCCTGCAGCGTATCGTCTGGCCGGGAATCGACGAACAGGAAATCGACGACAACGGCTTTGGGTCTGTATTGCAGGAGCGCACCGAGCGCTCGCGCATGATCGCCATATTTCCACGGCCACGGGGCGTGCAGCGTGTGCAGCGTGTCTTCGTCGATGATTGCAGCCGAAACGTTGTCGCGGCCCTCCGTGCCATAGAAATACGGCCCCGTGATGAGTAGATCGGAAACGTCTTGCGAGTAGCGCTGCACCAGATCGCTGAACCCGAACGGATTCATCCAGATCTGGAACGTGGCAAAGCTGAGCAGCACGGCGACCATGAACCAGTACGGCACGTGCAGCCTCAACTGCTCCATGTCGTCCCGATTGGGGCGCCGTGCGCGGCTGATCGCGCCGGTCACGCGCCGAGTTTTGTTCCGTGGAGGCGTCATCCGCTCCGGCCCACTCGCACTTCAATCTATACGAGAGGGCCGCTGCTGCCAAAGCTCTGCACGACTAAACTAAAGCTAAGAATGCTGCTCAGCGCGCGAACTTTTCCGAAAGGATGATCGAGGAGACCGTGCGCGCGACGCCATGGGCGCGCCCGATGCGGTCGATGGCGGCGTCGATCCTGGCCGGCGTGTCGGCCTCGACAATGGCGGCCATGTCGTAGACTCCCGAGACCGCCGAAAGCGACCGCACCTCCGGCATGCGTTTCAGTTCGGCAGCGGCGCGATCGGCCTGCTTGGGATCGGCCGTGATCATCACGATGGCCGTCAGCTTGCGCGCCTCGGCGTCTTCGGAAAGCCGCACGGTGTAGCCTTTGATCGTGCCCTCACGT
>DATIYG010000206.1:0-6637 GCA_035517755.1 Rhizomicrobium sp.
GGCCAGGCCATGCCGGAGATCGAGATGGCGCGCGCGCAAGATGCAACGCTCGCCTGCGATCTCTTCGTGGTGCTGGGTTCGTCGCTGGTGGTTTATCCGGCCGCCGGGTTCCCGCGGCTCGCCAAACGCAACGGCGCGCGGCTTGCCATCGTCAACCGCGAGGCAACGGAGCAGGACGACATCGCCGACCTCGTGATCCACGCTGGCATCGGCGACACGATGCGCCGTGCCGCTGCGCTGCTCTAGCCCAGCCCCTTGCCCAACAGCAGGCGAATGCACCGGCGGCATCCGCCGGTGCATTCGACCCGAGTTTCGCTCGGCCTACATGCCGGCCCTGAGCGCCACGGCCCGGGTGATGGCCGTCTTGGTGTACAGCGTCCCGAAGAACCGTCCGGTCCTGTCCAGCGCAAGCCCGGTCAGGACCTGTCCCCGTTCGGATCGGCCGATTTCGAGATTGCCGAAGCCCATGGGCCTGTCGGTCTCGACGACTTTCACGGTTCGCCCGGCTTCGCCGACAAACACGACTTGCGATCCCCGCGAAACGAGCACCTCGGCGACCATGCCGTCGCGCTCCGCCACACCTTGAATCTGTCCTTCGACAACGATGACGCCGTTGATGAAACGATCCGGCGCCGGATCGCCCTTGTCGATATACTTCAGGATGCAACCTTCGATCGCACACAGAACCGGGATATTTGGATGCCCGTAGGGCGGGTTGGAATTTGGCGTGCACTGGCTCACGTACTGACCCGCGCTCCACGAGTAGCCGCTTGGGCAGGCCGTATGATAAGCGGCCAAACCGACGGTGCTCGTCCCGCTGTTCACATCCAGGTCGCGGCTGGTCGGAACGTTGGGCATGACCGGCTCGGACGTCCAGCGGTCAAACGATCCGCCAGTAGTTGTGCTTGCATAGGCGTTGATCCGGACGGCAGCGCTCGTCGTGTCCACCGATCCGTAGATGTTGCCGGTGTTGGTCAGAGTGGTGTCCTGGGTCACAGCGCTCTGCGGTGAGTACACGGTGACAAAATAGTCCCACAGCAGATCGCCCGTCATTTCGTCCATTTCGCCAAGCCATGCGCCCGATCCCTTGCCGCCCGGTCCCGGTCCGCCAACCGGAAAGTAGACGAAGTTCACGTTGATGTTCGCGCTTCCAATGTCGATCTGCACATTGGCAGGAAGGATGCCGGCGGAATTGGGAAACGCCGTCGCGCCGCCCTCCTTGCCGCCCAGCACGCTTGCGTAGGCCAGATTGTAGGTGTTGCCGCCAATCATCAGCGTCGGCGTGCCACCGAGCAGCGGCACCAGTGTCGATCCCGAAGGGTAACCGGGTATGGGAAAGGGATACCCGTTGACATTCAGCGATTGGAACCCGCCGGCATTGCCAACGTGCGGAATGCGCGTTCCGCCATTGCCAGGCTGATAGTAGATGATGTTGTAGGTCAACGTCACGGCAGAACAAGGAACGGAAAGCAGTACGCATACGCTCACGGGTATTGAGATCGCGAAAAGCTTCTTCATGTTCCCCTCCTCGAAAAATCACTTCATGCTGGACATGTCTCCAAATCGTTCGAGTTGCGAAAAAGGTCAGGCCAGTTCCCACACGCCCGAGAGCAGTGGCTTGCCCTTTTGCATGTGGCCGCTGGCGTCGGTCATGCGATAGCCTTGCGCCGTGAGATCGGCGTCCTTGGCGGCGAACGCGTCCGGGGTCATCTCGTTGTTGGCATACCAGGCGGTCACGGTGCTCGGCTCGAAGATAGCCGTGTAGTGCGAGCCGTGGTCCGTCGAAGCGCCGGAAATGCGGATGGGCTGAAGCCCCTGGGCGGCGAACGCGGCAGCCTGTTGCTGGTAGTCCTTGCTCGAGAGTCCATGCACGATTTTCTGTGACGAGCTGTCGCCCTTTTCCCAGATCCCGGCGTAGCCCACGCGCGCATCGGCATGCGTCATGCAGAAGCCCTGGCCGGCCAGCTCGACAATGGACTTCGCAAATTGGCCCTGCGTCATGCCGTGGCGCGAATGCCACTCCGGGCCTTTGACTTTTTCCCACACCCCGGCGTAACGCACGCCGCTGCTTGTGTTGTATGCGCTCACGCGACGAAGGCGATAGTGGCGGCTCTTATAGGTCGTGTTGATGACGCCGTACTCGGTTTCGTCGAGAGACGAGGCGGCGAACCATGGGCTGTCCGGGGCTGTGACCCAGATCATGCTCGAGAAACTCTGTCCGCCGTTCTCGTCTTCGTGGACGAGGAGCTCCATGAAGCGTTGCGCTGCGGGTCCGTCCTCGTCGTAGCGCAGCAGATGCAAGCCCGATGCGCGCTTCATCACCGATGCGAAACTCACTCTCGCTGTGCTTGCAGTTGCCGCAAAGGCAGTCGCGGCACCGAGTGCCATCCGGCGCGAAATTGTCATGGAGAAACCCCAACCTTATTGTGGCCCCACATTACCAGCGGTAGCAGGGCAACGCCAGTAGCCAGCGGTACGCGAAAGTGCGGGCTTTGCGTAAAATTCAAGCCCAGATGCGGCCCAGGGCCTCGATAAAATTGCGTCCGAGCACCTTCTCCGCCACCCGCTCCGGATACCCACGCTTCAGCAGGGCATCGGCGATCACTTCGCAGCGCCGCGGCGTGTTCAACCCGACGACATACATCGGGCGATCCTCTTCCGGCGCTGCAACGCCCGTCTTGTTTCGGTAATCCTCCATTTTCTTGAAGGCTTCCATGCCCGCAGGCGACGTGTCCCACGGACCGAGACCGCTGTCGCTGCCGATGCCGACGTGATCCTCGCCGCACACATCCAGCATGTGAGTCATGTGCGCCATGTAGTCGTCGAGCGCCGGCTGCTTCGGGCTCGCGGTGAGATAGGGCAGGTCGTACACGCCGCACACGCCGCCCTTGTCGGCGACCGCACGCAGCAGCGTGTCCGGCTTGTTGCGCGGATGCTTGTGGATGGCCTCGCAGCCGGCATGGGTGATCAGAACCGGCTTGGTGGATGCGATCATCGCATCCATGGAGGTGGCGAGATCGGCATGGCTGATGTCGAGCGCCACGCCTTCCTTGTTCATCGTCGCCACCGCCTTGTGGCCGAGCTCCGTCAGCCCGGTCGGCGGATCGGCGAGCACGCCGGCGCCGAACGGCGACGTCTTGTTGTAGGACAGCTGCATCACGCGGACGCCCAGATTGCGGAACAGCGTGATCCGTTCAGGCTTGTCCTCCAGCATGGCGACGGATTCGAACGAGAAGAGGATTCCCAACCGGCCGCTCGCCTTGGCGTGCGCGAAATCGCCATGCTCGCGGATCTGCATGAAGACGTCGGGGTGCGTCTCGATCACGCGCTGGAAGAACGCGATCTCGTCGACGGTGTCGACGAAGTTCGCATCCGTCCCGGCGAGCGATGTCTTCACGGCGTTGACGCCGGAGTTGCGCACGATGTCGAGGTCGGCTTTGGGCAGCGGCAGCGTTTCTTCCAGCGGCGGGCCGCAATTGGCATCGAACACGAGTGCGCGGGCATAAAGCGCGCGCGCCTTGGGCGAGACGTTCACGGCATCCTCACCGGAATCCGCCAGCGCCACGCCCGGCGCAAGACTGACCAAGGCCGCGGCACCCGCGGCAACGATTGCATCCCGACGATTCACGATTGTCTCTCCAGCCCCAAGTCTCAGGCGACCGTAGCCGTCCTGCCCCAGCGGGGCAAAATGCGTCCCACACAGGCCAACCTTGCACCTAGCTCATGATCTTCAAGGAGGTCCACCGGCAAACCGGTGCCGAGGCTCAAAAATGCTCGCCGCTGCGGAAAGGACCATGCCGCGTCGACGCCGCGACCAGATAGGCGATGGACCAGCCGATGAGAATGAATCCGTCCACGGATTCGAGAGCGGCCAGCTGCCGCCAGTTTGCAAACAGGTGCATGCCGGAACCGACGGTCGAGAACATTTCGGTCGAAAAGGTGAGTGCGACATCGAAGCTGCCAATGGCGCCGGTGATGGAATAGGCCGCAGCCCAGAGCCAGATCTCCAGCGTGTGAATCGCGAAGATGCCGAGCACCGTTGTGGTGATGGCGACGGTGCGGCCAAAATCATGCCGGTGCAGGCGAAACCAGCGAACGATCCTCGCCATGGACCGCGACAGGACCATCAGGCCCAGCGTGTGGATCAGCACGGTGGCGGAAATGAGCAGCGTTCCAAGGACGAGATTGGGCAGCATCGTCAGGCACTGTTAGCGCCGTTGGAAGACACGGGACAGCCATCTTTTGTGGAAAACGGCCAAACGCCAGCCCATTCCGCCACTTGGCGTTAACCGCGAAGCACATTAGATGAGTGTCAGCAAACAGGAGCATGCCCTTGTCAGACCTCGACATCCGCCTCGACGAAGAAGACGACGAGAAGCCCGAATCCAAGACGGCCGAGCCGCCGATTTCCCCGGTGGCGCAGGCGCTGTTCAAGTCGCGCACGGTGCTGATCTTCGGTGACGTGGACATGAAGATGGCCGAGCGCGTGACGGCGCAGCTTCTGGCGCTGGCGTCCGAAGGCGAGGGCGACATCCGCATCGTGCTGAATTCGCCGGGCGGCCACGTGGAATCCGGCGACACCATCCACGACGTGATCCGTTTCGTCGGTCCGCGGGTCAAGATCATCGGCACGGGATGGGTGGCGAGCGCCGGCGCGCACATCTATCTCGGCGCGCCGCGGGAAAATCGCTACTGCCTGCCGTTTACCCGCTTCCTGCTGCACCAACCCCTCGGCGGCGTGCGCGGGCAGGCCTCCGACATCTCCATCGAGGCGGAAGAGATCCTCAAGATGCGCGATCGCTTGAACCGCGAGATCGCCAAGGAAACTGGCCAGCCGCTCGAGAAGGTGGTGCAGGACACCGAGCGCAATTACTGGCTCAGCGCCGAAGACGCGAAAGCCTACGGTCTCGTCGGCAAGATCATCTCGCGGATGGACGAGCTCTAGTCCGCCGGTCAACCAGGAATTTCAAATTCCGGGTCGCGGGACTACACTCCGGCTGCTGGCTGAACAGCAGGTGGGGGATTTCCGTGCGCACCAGGTGGGCAGTTGTCATCGTTGCGATGATCGGCGCGGCCGTAGTGCCGCGTGGCGCGCTCGCCGCGATCGAAATATCCACCGATCCCACCAGCAACATGATTTGCAGCGCCGGCACATGCACGTCAACGGCCATGGATGCCGTGCTCAATGTCAACGATCTCCAGACCATGCTGGCGGGTTCGGATGTGGCGATCCGCACGGCCAATGGCGCGGTGACGATTCAGATCAAGGCGCCGCTGACATGGGCCAGCCCGACGCGGCTCACCCTCGATGCCAACCTCAATGTGAGCGTGAAGGCCCGCGTGACAGTGGCTGGGACGGCAGCCGGACTCACGATCGTCACCAATGACGGCGGCACGGGCGGCGATCTCATTTTCACCGACACAGGCTCGGTGTCGTTCTGGGATGTCAACAGCAGCCTGAGCATCAATGGAACGGCATATACGTTGGTGAAGACGCTCGATCGCCTTGCCCATGCTGTGAGTGCAAATCCCGCGGGCGCCTATGCTCTCGCGCAGAACTACGACGCACGCCAAAGCAATGGCCGGATTCCAGTTCAAACGGAGCTGGCTGGTCAGTTCGAAGGTTTGGGAAATGAAATCGCCAACCTTGTGATAAATATCCATGGCAAGGCGGCGACTTGTGGTGGGCTGTTTGCCAGCGGTGCCGCGACATCCGTAGTCCGCGACATAAGACTCTCCAATTTGAGTATGGACGCACTCGCAAAAAACTGGTCCCAAGTCGGAATGGGCGGTATCGAAGGTTGTGGCGAAGGGACGATCATCAACGCCTCCGTTGACGGTACCGTCAAATGCGGCGCGAGGAAGAAGGCGCACGATGTGGGGCTGATCGCTGGCGAGGCAGGAACGATCCTGCGCTCTCAGGCAAGCGGTACAGTGTACGGCGTCGACGGCCGGGTCGGCGGATTGGCCGGGTACGCTGCCAACATTGTGTCATCCCACGCCAACGTGACCATCATACTCAGCCATTCTCCTAGTACCGGTGGCCTTGCGGGTGAAGCCGGCACGGTCAGCTTGTCCTACGCATCGGGCTCCATAACGCCCAGCCGCGTTGCGGGCGGGCTGTCGGCTGGCGGACTCATCGGGCGTCTGACAGGGAACAACCCCGGCATTGATCAGTCCTATTCGACTGTTGACGTCCGCACCAAGGGCGGTGCAATTGCCGGAGGCCTTGCAGGAGAAGGATCGAACATCACGAACTCCTACGCGTTGGGCAGCGTCACCGTTGAGCGCAGTTCATCCGCCGGTGGATTGGTCGGCGAGGGTTCGAAAGTGCAAAGTTCGTTTGCCGCCGGGCTGGTAGGAAACCAAGACCCGAATGGTTCGCTCGGCGGGTTCATCGGCAAGGATTTCGGCGGAAGCGGCAGCATGACGGATGATTACTGGGATCTCGACACGAGCGGCGTCAGCAATCCATCGCGGGGAGCCGGGAACGTCAAGAATGACGACGGCATCACCGGACTGACGGACAACGCGCTAAAATCAGAGCTGCCGGCCGGTTTCGATCCCGCCATCTGGGGCCGCAAGAAAAAGATCAACAACGGCTATCCGTATCTGCTCGCCAATCCGCCGCCAAAGT
>DATIYG010000207.1:0-9868 GCA_035517755.1 Rhizomicrobium sp.
ATCGATGCGCGGGCCGGCGAAGACTATTTCGCCGTGCTGCTTGAGCGCGTCGCCGAACATCAGGGCCGCATCTTCGTTGCCGCAGCCGATGGACAGCCGGTCGGCTGGGCCGTGTTTCTCGTCGAACAGGATTACGTCTACGTCATCGAGGAGCAGCGCACCTATGGCTACATCGCGGAATTGTTCGTGAATGAGTCGGTGCGCGGGCGGGGCGTGGGCCAAGCGCTGATCAAGGCCTGCGAGGACGAAGGCCGCGCCCGCGGACTGAAGCGCATGATGATCGGCGTGATTCCCGCCAACGAGCGCGCGGCAAGGGTGTATGCCGAGGCCGGCTATTCGCCCTATGCCATGGAGCTGCGCAAGGTCCTGTAGGCTTGGAGCCGCGCGGCGCCATCGCTATGTTCGTGGTCATGACGCATCACGATCATGCGACGCACGATCACGGGTTGTGGACCCACGATCACCACTTTCTCGGCGTGGGCCACGAGCACGCCGAGCGGCGCGCGCGCATGGCGATGCTGCTCACCGCGCTTTTCATGCTGGTCGAAATTGCGGGCGGCCTCCTGTTCAACTCGATGGCGCTGCTGGCTGACGGCGTGCACATGGCGACGCATGTGGGCGCGCTGGGCCTGGCCGCGGCGGCCTATTGGCTTGCCCGCCGCAATGTCGGCAATGCACGCTTCACCTTCGGCTCCGGCAAGTTCGGCGACCTCGCGGCGTTTGCCAGCGCCATCGTGCTCGGCCTGATCGCGTGTGGCGTGGCCGTGGAATCGATCAGCCGCTTCTTCTTCCCCGCTGCCGTGGAATATCGCAGCGCGCTGCCGATTGCGGTGGTGGGTCTCGGCGTCAACCTCGCCAGCGCCCTGATCCTCAAAGACCACCACCACGATCAGGATCATCACCACGGCCGCGCGCACGATCACAATCTGCGCGCGGCCTATGTGCATGTGTTGGCGGATGCCGCGACATCGGTCTTGGCCATCGCCGCGTTGACGGCGGGATGGCTTCTGGGCGCCCGCTGGCTCGATCCTGCGGTCGGGGTCGTCGGCGCGATCGTTATCGCATCGTGGGCGTACGGATTGATCCGCGACTCCGGCATGGTGCTATTGGATGCCGAAGCCGATCCGGAGCTTGCCAGAGAAATCCGGCACATGATCGAGCGCGACATGAGTGCATCCGTCGCCGACCTGCATCTGTGGCGCGTGGGGCCGGGCCATTCCAGCCTGATCGTCTCGCTCGTCAGTCCCGACGAGATCACGGCCGAGACGGTGAAAGCAAAGCTGCGCGCACGCTATCCCGACTTGAGCCACGTCACCGTCGAAGTCGCGGTGTGCGCCGACTGCCCGCCGCAGGAGGCGTGAGCGGCCTTAGCGTCGCGCTGCCACACGCACGGGCAATGCGCGCGCCGCCAGCTTCCGCTTCGACGGCGCACGATGCGCATCCTTCGTCTTGCCGGGCGGCAGCACGCGGATGATCGCCATCATGCCGCGGTCCTCGTGATCGAGGATGTGGCAGTGGTAGACGAAATCGCCCGCCACCGCGCCGCGGAAATCCAACTTCGCCGTGATGCTCGGATAGTCGCCCACACCCGTCCAGTATCCCACCTGGAACGTGTCATAGAGCTGCTGATCCTTCTTGCGGAGCGGCACGCCGTTGATCGCCTCCACCAGGAAATGAATCTGGTGAATGTGGAACTCGTGCACTTCGGCCGTGCGGTTCTGGATGGTCCATTCCTCCACCGCGCCCTTGTTCGTGATGATGGCGGGCGGATTGTTCGGGTCGTAGGGGATCTCCTCCTGTCCATCCACCGTGATGAAGAAGGCGGTACCTTCCTTCTCCGGCGCTCTCGCCGGCGGATTCTCTTCGGAGAAATAGAGCGTGCGCTGCGCCGTCACCTTGGCGTTGGCGAGATCGCTGAAGCGCATGGCGCGTGAGGCGCCCGTCGGCATGGCTGCCTTCGGCAATTTCGCCGGCGCGTCGCTCGTCACGATCTGCGCGAGTGGCCGGGCCGGATTGCTGTCGCCGAACGGCCCGCCGTCGATGGTCTCGGTCGACAGCATCGCCACCGTCGATGATGACGAGGGCGCCGTGACGATGAATTCGGCGCGGCTCGCGGGGGGGAGCAGAATCTCCTTCTGCGTGACGATCGTGCCCTGCCGCCTGCCGTCCTTCGATCCGGTCGGCACGCCATCGAGCGCCACGATCTCGAGCGGCTGCGCCACGCCGTCATAGGTCAGCTTGATGTCCATGATGGTGTTGGCGCCGGCGTTCACCACGCGCCAGAATTCGCGGCTGCCGGACTGCATGCGGATGACCGCCGGCGGATAGTGCGGCCACGACACCGGCACGTAGTTCACCGACACATCCCAATTCGGCACCGGCGTGAACGGGCCGCCCGGCGGATTGGCCTGGATGATGCGCTGCTGATCGCGCAGGATGATGTAGCGCTCTGGCAATCCCGCCACGGCCGGCTGCACATTGGCGATGCCTTCCACTTCGATGGCGCCCGTCGCGCCGCCTTGCACCGCCTGCGACGAAATGCCGTGGATGTGCGGATGATACCAGTAGAGCCCGGGCGGCTCGTCCTTCGGAATGTGCAGCGTGTAGTTGAACGTCTCGCCCGAATTCACCAGCGTGCGGATCACTTCGTCGCTGTGGCATTTCGGCGAGGTGTTGGTGCCGTGGAAATGCATGTTGACGGACGTCACCGTCATCGTCGCGTCGCCGCAAACCGTGCTGCCGTCGGAAGCGCGCATCGACGGTGCGCCGGGAACCGGCGGCAGCGCATTGGTGAGCGCGATGTGGATCGCGTCGCCGGGATTGACGTGCAAGGTGGGGGATTCAAGACCGTCCGGGGTGACGAAGCAGAACAGGGTGCGGCCCACACTGTCGACTGACGTGAAATAGTTCAGCGCAACGTTCAGCACGCCGTTCTGGCTGAAGAGATCGGGCGGTCGCGTGACATCGCTTCCTGCTGCCGGACGCGGACACGCTCCGCCATCGCCGGCCTGCGCCGTCGTCGGCAGACTGGCGAGTGCAAGCAACATCAGTCCGGCGATTGTCTTCAGCATGTCGAATTTCCCGACTCCGCAAGTTGAGAATGACACTAATTTGCGTCTTGCGGAAGGCGAGTCCCGTGTATGCTGCCGGTGATCAGGGAGCCGGTGGCATGCGCATTTTCATGGCTGACGACGGCAAGCTGTTGTTCTTCTGGCGCGCCGTCATTTTCGTTGCGCTGGGAATTGCGCTGCAATTCGCGCTGCGGCCGCTGGCCGCCTGGGTGTTTGCGCATTTCCATCTCGCGCCCGGCCTCTCGCCTGCGATCGTCGCTCTCGTGGAGGCGCAGACATTCGTCATCGCATTCGTGCCGACGGTCCTCTTTGCGCTGTACGAGCATCGCAGCTTCGGCAGCTACGGCCTGCCGCTTGCCAAGGCCTTCAGCGCGCAGACATGGGAAGGCCTTGCGGTCGGGGTTTTCATGGCCGCAGCTGTCGCAATCGGCATGATCGCGCTCGGCGGCATGCAGGTGCACGGGCTTGCGCTCACCGGCAACGCGCTTCTGGTTTTCGCGCTCGCCTGGATCGGAACCAACATCCTTGTCGGGCTGGCGGAGGAAATGTGGTTCCGGGGCTATTTCCTGCGCGCTCTGTGGCGCAGCATCGGGTTCTGGCCCGCTTCGATCGTCATCGCGCTCCTGTTCGCGGCGCTGCACTACTTCTTGAAGCCGAAGGAGAACATCTGGGACGTGATCACCCTGATTGCCTTCAGCCTGCTGTGCACCTACTCGGTCCTGAAAACGGGGACGCTGTGGTTTGCGGTCGGCCTGCATGCCGCGTTCGACTTCATGCAGCTCTTCGTGATCGGCACCCCGAACGGTACGCAAATTCCTGTCGGCCGCTTGCTGAATGTGACGTTCGATGACCGCGCGTGGCTGACGGGAGGCGTGCTCGGCACCGAGGCGAGCTGGCTGATGTATCCCGTATTCGTGCTCGCGTTTCTTTACGTGACCTTGCGCTATCGCGGACAGAGACTGGCGGAACCTTGAGGGGCGTCAGCCCTGATCCTTCTCGGCTTCGCGCAGCTTGGTGCGATAGTAGAGCGCAAGCGTCATCCACTGTTCGGAGACATCGAGGAGGGCGATCTTGGTTTCCCGTAAGCGTGCCGTCGCCGCTGCGGACAGGAGCTCATTCGCCTTATTCTCGCAGAATACAGCTTTCTCTTCGTACGCCCTGAGAGTCTCCGGTAGCTCCACTTTGATCGCCCGTAGCCCAACCCCTTGAGGGTCGAAAACGTGCGTCGGTTCAAGGCGTTCCGCGAGTTCCGCGGGATCCGGAACGGACAGCGCGACAATGCCGCATGTCATCTGCCGGCCGATCGGCCGAAAGAGTTGCCACGGCCAAACTTTGGCAACATTTTCCCGCGAATAGCTGGCCTGCATCATGGCGATACCAACAAGTTCCCCGGCCTTCACGACGGCCAAAGGCATTCGCATCCGTGCGTTGGTGAGGCGCCTGCGGATCGCGGCGACGGCATTCCGGCGCGATCTTCGATCAAACGAAATCTTTCAAATATTCGTGTGCGCGGTGCTCGGCGGCGTGACGGGGGCGTTCGTGGACGGCGTGCGGCAGCTCATCGAGGCCCTGCACCGGCTCAGCTTCGCGCTGGGGAGCCACGATTTGCTCAGCACGGGTCTGCATGTCGACCGCGTCCGCGTCGTTCTGGTTCCCGCCATCGGAGGCTTGCTTCTCGGCGGGATTGCCGCGGCCGGGCGCTACTACCGTCATCGGGAGATCGTCGATCCCGTCGAGGCGAACGCACTCTACGGGGGGCGAATGTCGTTTCTCGACAGTGTGCGGCTCGGGTTTGCCGCGCTTCTGTCGAACACGGCTGGCGCGTCGGTTGGAATGGAGGCCGGCTACAGCCAGCTCGGTTCCGGCTTTTTCTCGTCCATCGGGCAGTTCTTTCAGCTGCGCCGCGAGGATGAGCGGATCTTCGTGACGGCAGGCGCCGCCGCGGCCATCGCGGCGGCCTTCAACGCTCCGCTGGCAGGTGCCTTCTACGGATTCGAGCTCGTGCTGGGGCAGTACACGCTGCGTGCGCTCACGCCGGTCGCGGTTGCGGCGGTGGCGGCAACGCTATCGGAAGATGCGATCTCCCATCCTCCGGCGCTTTTCCATGTCGCGGGACTGATGCAGATCAATACCGAGAGCTATGCCCTGTTTCTCCTTCTCGGCGTTTTGGCAGCCGGAATTGCCGTGCTGACCATGTTGGGCGTGACCTGGTCGGAGCGCGGCCTGCGCAAGCTCCGGGCTCCCGCCTGGACCAAGCCGGCATTGGGAGGGCTTCTGCTGTCGCTGATCGCTCTCTACTTTCCCCAAGTGCTTGGCAGCGGGCATGGCGCCATCCAGTACCATTTCGATCTCAGGCTTGCCTTGCTTCCGCTCGCCGGACTTGTCGTCGCGAAAATGGTCGCCTCGGCGCTCTCCATCGGTTCAGGATTTCGCGGCGGTCTGTTCAGCTCCTCGCTGCTGCTGGGATGCGTGTTCGGTGCCGCCTTCGCCCAGGCGCTTGCCCTGTTCGATCCGTCACTCGTTCACCAATACAACGCGTTCATGCTCGTCGGCATGGGTTCCGTGGCGGCGGCGATCATCGGCGCGCCGCTGACGATGGTCTTCCTCGTGCTGGAAGGCACCGGCGATTTTCCCCTGACCATGGGCGTGCTCACCGGCGTGGTGATGGCCTCCACCATCGTGCGGCTGGGATTCGGCTATTCGTTTTCCACCTGGCGCTTTCACCAGCGGGGCCTGGGCTTGCGAGGTGCGCACGATGTCGGATGGATTGCCGATCTCACCGTCGGACGCATGATGCGCGCCGATCCGAAGATCGCAATGTCGACGATGACGATTGCGGAACTGCGCAAGAAGTATCCGATCGGCAGCGCCAAGCGAATCTTCGTCGTAACGCCGGACGCGCAGTATCTTGGCGCTTTCGAGCTCGCCAAGGCACACGAGGCGGCGCTCGACCCGAGTGCAGACACAGCAACGATTGCATCGATCGCCGGGAAGCCGGATGCACACCTGTTCGCGTTTCAGAACGTGCGGACCGCGCTGGCGCGCTTCGACCAGTTCGAGACTGAAGTGATGCCGGTGTTCGCGTCGGGAGACCGGCACGAGATCATCGGTTATCTCACCGAGGCCTACGCGCTGAAGCGCTACACCCAGGAACTCGAGCGGCGGCGCAGTGCCGAACTCGGGGAGCAGGACCTCTTCTCCATCGGGCCATTGCCCAAATGAAATGGCCGCCCGGCAGGACGGCCCTTCGAACTTTCTCTTGGATGTCGCTGGGGCTGCCCCTATTTCTTCGGAGCGGCCAGAATCCCTTCGCGCTGGAGGCGCTTCCTCTGCAGCTTGCGATAGCGGCGGATGGCCTCGGCCCGTTCGCGGGCACGCTTCTCGCTCGGCTTCTCGTAATGTCCCCGGAGCTTCATCTCGCGGAAGATGCCTTCGCGCTGCATCTTCTTCTTCAGCGCCTTCAGCGCCTGGTCGATATTGTTGTCGCGAACGATGATCTGCAAAGTCTGCTCCTTGGGTCCTGCCGGAAGGCCGGGGTTGATATCAGAAGCCCGCAGCCCTGTCCACCGCTGGCGCCTTGTTTCGGGCAGTCGGGCGATGACCCAGAAAATGGTCTCATTCAGTGGGTTAGCATCACTTTGACGGCGGCAGGGTTCGGGGGCATAGAGGGCCATGGCCATCCTGAAGATCGCGAAAATGGGGCATCCGGTGCTGGCGGCGACCGCGCAGCCCGTGGCAAATCCCGCCGCGCCGGAAATCCAGCGCCTCGTGCGCGACATGATCGAGACGATGATCGATGCCGATGGCGCCGGCCTGGCCGCACCGCAGGTCCACGTGCCCCTGCGGCTTGTCGTGTTCCAGGCACCGGGCGAACGGACGGCCGATGGCGGACTTTCGGAAGCCGAGATGTTCGACCACACCGCGCCGCTGACGGTTCTCATCAATCCGCAAATCGAAGTGTTGTCGCCGGACCTCGAAGGCGGATGGGAAGGATGCCTGTCCGTGCCGGGATTGCGCGGTTTCGTCGAGCGCGCCAGCCATATCCGCTATCGCGGTGTCGACCATGAAGGACGCGAAGTGGCGCGCGTGGCGAAAGGGTTCCACGCCCGTGTCGTGCAGCATGAAGTCGATCATCTCGACGGCATTCTTTATCCCGGCCGCATGACGGACATGTCGAAATTCATTTTCGAATCCGAAGCGCGGCACTGGGTTCGCGGCGAAGAAGAAGACTAGGCCTGTTCGAAGCGGGGCCGGGGTCCGGCGGATTGTCATCGATTCAAGCTTGCGAGCCCTGGCGCCAAGGGCGCAAAATCGACCACGTGCTCTTGTCTCTCGATCGGGGAGGGTTTCATGCACATTTTCAGCAAATCCGTACTCCTTGCTTCCGCGATACTCGCGCTTGCCATGTTCGCGCCCGCCGGCGCCGCGCCGCTGACGGTCGTGAATGTCGACTCGTCCGACGTGACGTGCACCTTCGATCTCAGTTGCGCCGTTACAGTCACCGACACATTCGGCCCATATCCGCCGAGCTCCGGATACTCCGGCCATCCCAAGCTGTGGACGCGCACCTTTGTCGGCGGCGCCGGCTCACAAGCCGATGGTCTCACGGCCTTCGAGTATCAGGCGGACTTCACGCATGCACACGCCCAGACGGACATCAATTGCGCGATCGACGTGACGGTCAGGACCGGCCCGATCACGCAGCTCAATTATGACGGCAGCGGAAATGCCGACGTGTACGTCATCACGACGGGAGCGCTTGGAACGATCGGCCTGTCGTCGGCCGTGCGCAGCGGCGCGCATGTGACCTTCACCTTCACGACGCCGATTTGTCCCAAGAATGGAACCGCACCGGGGCAGCTGAGCTTCTATTTCGGCTTTGCCTCGCCGAATTCGCCAGTGAAGGGCCACGCGCAATCTTCGCTCACCTTCGGCGGCGGCACGGTCAACGTGCCAGCCAGGGTGCCGGCGCACTAGGGAAGGACGATGGCAGCACGGAAATCCACGAAGGCGGCAAAGCGGACGGCGTCCGATCCGAAGCAGGCCGTGCTGAACGCAGCACTTCCATTGATTCCATCGGAGGGGTTTTCCGAGGCGATGCTCAAGCATGCCGCAGCGGATGCCGGCGTTTCTCCGGCCGAGGTGCCGCGGCTGTTTCCGCACGGCCCGCAAAGTCTCGTGGAGGCTTTTTCGGATTGGGTCGACGACGAGATGGAGCGCACGCTCAGGAAGGCGAAGCTGCCGGACATGAAGATCCGTGCGCGCATCAAGGCGGCGGTGAGCGATCGCATCGCCGCGTTGCGGCCGCACAAGGAAGCGGCGCGGCGCGCGGCAGCGTTCCTCACCTTGCCGCCGAATGCGGCACTGGCGGCGAAGCTGCTCTACCGCACCGTGGACCGCATGTGGCGCGCGGCCGGCGACACCTCGACCGACTTCAACTTCTACACAAAGCGCGCGATCCTCGCAGGCGTCTATTCCTCGACCATGCTGCGCTGGTTCACCGACGACAGCGAAGACGAGAAGGCGACATTCGAATTCCTCGACGCCCGCATCGAGAACGTGATGCAGTTCGAGAAATTCAAGGCCGAGACGCTGTCGAAACTGCCTACGCTTACTGACATTATTAATACCGTTTCGGGACGGCAGACTCATGAGCACCGGTGACCTGCAGCGGGACGTCGCCGCATTTTTCGGATCGCTGTTTGAGCGCTGTGGATTTCACGAAACTTACTACACATATGATCGGAAGCATTTCGGCAACGAAATACTGGAGATGACGCGAGAGGATGGAACGCGTTTGCAGTTCACGCGCGATCGCAGTCAGGTCTTCTTGTATGTGGCCGCGAGAGATCGGCCGCGTGTTTTAGTTGATGACCTGCTCCAACTCTTGGGATTTCCAGAGGTGAGCTACGGGGATGCCAACGGAATGCCCAAAGATGGTTTGCCGGAAGAATTGAAGGCCCAAGTCAATCAGAGCTTTGATGCCGTACTCTCGCTACTGTCTGAGCCGGACATTTATGGCCGTGTCGAAACTATCCAGCGCGAACGGTTTAATCGCTGGTTTTCTGGTTCGGCCGGCGGGCGGACCTCGGCTTCACCCAGGTGATGTGGCCCATCTTGCGGCCGTCGCGGATTTCCGATTTGCCGTAGAGATGCAGACAGCCGCCGCGCCTGACGACCGATTGCCAGTTGCGCGCATCCTCGCCGATCAAATTCTCCATCACGGCGTTGGAATGGCGCTCGGTCGAGGCCAGCGGCCAGCCGGCGACGGCGCGGATGTGGTTCTCGAACTGGCTCGCCGCGCAGGCATCGATGGTCCAGTGGCCGGAATTGTGCACGCGCGGCGCGATTTCGTTCACCAGCAATCCGTCTGCAGTCACGAACAGCTCGACGCAGAAGGTGCCGACATAATCGAGCGCGTCGCCGACCTTGCGCGCGATCTCCCTTGCTTCCTCCACGCGCGCCGCACTTAGACGCGAGGGAACGATGGAGCGGCGAAGGATGTGATCGCCATGCTCGTTCTCCGGCGGATCGTAGGCGGCGAACGTGCCGTCGCTCCCGCGCACGGCGACAATCGAGGCCTCGAAGTCGAAGGTGACGAAGGCTTCCAGAATGCACGGCACTTCCCTGAACGCCTCGAAGGCGGCCACGGCTTGCTCGGGGCTCGAAACCATCGCCTGGCCTTTGCCGTCGTAGCCGAGCCGGCGCGTCTTCAGGACGGCGCGTTGGCTGCTGATCTTCCCAAAGGCCGCGCGCGCCTCCGCTGCCGAATTCACCGGCGCAAAGGCTGCCGTTGC
>DATIYG010000208.1:0-6159 GCA_035517755.1 Rhizomicrobium sp.
TGACGCCCAGCGATTTGAGCTTGCGATGAAGCGCCGATCGTTCCATGCCGATGAACGTCGCCGTGCGGGAGATGTTGCCGCCGAAACGGTTGATCTGCGCCAGCAGATAGTCGCGCTCGAAGATCTCGCGCGCCTCGCGCAGCGGCAGCGAAATGATCAGCTCGCGGCCGCCATTGTTCCATGGCGCCTCGGCGCCCAGGTCGGCCGGAAGATGCTCCGCCGCAATGGCTTCGTCGGTCGTCAGGATCAGGAGCCGCTCGACCATGTTGCGCAGCTGGCGGACATTACCCGGCCAGTTGTGGGCCTGCAGAACCGCCATCGCATCCTCGCGGACGCCGCGCGGCGGAAGACCCGAGCTCGCCGACAGCCGTTTCATGAAATGGCTGATCAGCATCGGGATGTCGTCGCGCCGTTCCGCCAGCGCCGGCACGCGCACCGGCACCACATTCAGGCGGTGATACAGGTCCTCGCGGAACCGGCCCGCCTCGATCTCGGCACGCAGGTCCGCCGTGGTCGAGGAAATCACCCGTGCGTCGACCTGCACGCGCGTCGAACCGCCGACGCGCAGGAACGTCTGATCCACGAGAACGCGCAAGACCTTGCCCTGCGTCTCGAGAGGCATGTCGGCGACTTCGTCGAGAAACAGCGTGCCGTTGTGCGCAAGTTCCAGCAACCCGATCTTCTGCGCGCCGTCGCCGGTCTCTTCGCCAAACAGTTCGACCTCGATGCGGTCCGGTTCCATGGTGGCGCAATTGACGGCCACAAATGCATTTCCGGCACGGCGCGAACGCGCATGGATGAGCCGCGCCGCTACTTCCTTGCCGCAGCCGGCCGGTCCCGTGATCAACACGCGGCTGTTGGTCGGCGCGATCTTGTCGATCAGCTGGCGCAGCTGCGACACCGCGCTCGACTGCCCGACCAGCTCGGAATCGTCGCCGGCCCGCAGCTTCAGCTCCTGAACCTCGCGCTTCAGGCGCGCCGCTTCCAGCGCGCGGGTGACGACATGGATCAGCCGGTCCGCCTTGAACGGCTTCTCGATGAAATCGTAGGCGCCTTTCCGGATCGACGCGACCGCGGTTTCGATCGTGCCATGGCCGCTGATCATCACCACGGGCATCTCGGGATGATCGCGCTTCAGCACGTCGAGCACCTGGATGCCGTCCATCTTGCTGCCTTGCAGCCAGATATCGAGCACGACAAGCTGCGGCCGCCGCGCGCGCACGGCGTTCAGCGTGCCGTCGGCATCGGCGGCGATTCGGGCCTCGTAACCTTCGTCCTTCAGGATGCCCGCGATGAGCTCGCGGATGTCCTGTTCGTCATCGACGATCAGAACGTCAGGCGCGATCAGCGATGCGTGCTTGCTCATCCCCTACTCCGTTTCTTGTTGTTTCACGCGGTGATTTGCGGCGCAGCGGCATGGTCAGCCGCACCTCCGCGCCGTGTTCCCCATCCCCCAGATCCGACAATGCGATCTCCCCGCCATGGTCTTCCAGAATCTTGCGCACGATGGCAAGCCCGAGTCCGGTCCCCTTTGCGCGCGTCGTGACGTACGGTTCGGTCAGCCGATGACGCTGCTCGTGCGGCAATCCGATGCCGTTGTCGCTAACACGGAAGCTCAGGCGCTCATCGCCGACGTCAATCGCGACGCTGATCTTGCCTTGCGTTTCGTCACCGGCCGCGATGCGGGCACCGATGGATTCGGTCGCGTTCTTGATCACATTCGTCAGCGCCTGGCTGATCAGGCGCCCGTCACATTCCACGTAAACCGGCGCCTCCGGCACCTGCGTCACGAACGCGATTCCGGGATTGCCGACGCGTTGCAGGAACACGGCCTGCTGCAGCAACTCCTGAGCGATCTCGCGCTTCATCTGCGGCTGCGGCATGCGTGCGAAGGACGAGAACTCGTCCACCATGCGGCCGATGTCGCCCACCTGGCGGATGATCGTGTCCGTGCATTGCTGGAAGACTTCGGGGTCGGTTTCGATTTCCTTTTCGTATTTCCGCTTGAGCCGCTCGGCGGAAAGCTGGATCGGCGTCAGCGGATTCTTGATCTCGTGCGCGATGCGACGGGCGACTTCCGCCCACGCGGCGGTGCGCTGCGCCGACACCAGATCGGTCACGTCGTCGAACGTGACGATGTAGCCGGCTTCGCCGTCCGCGGCATCGCCGCTCACCTGCACGCTCAGCATGCGCGTGGTTCCGGCGCGCTTGACGGTCGCCTCGCCCATCGAGCGGCTGACCGGCTCCTGCATCGCCTTGCGGATAAGACCGGCCAGCTCGGGCACGGCCTCCGTGAAATGCTCGCCCTCGACCTCTTCCGGCGTCGCGTTGAGCAGTCTGGCGGCGGCACGATTGACGATGGTGATGCGGCCGTTCGCATCGAGGCCGATCACACCGGCGCTGACGCCGGCAAGCACGGCCTCGGTGAAGCGCCGTCGCAGATCGATCTGGTGACTGGCATCCACCAGTTCCTTGCGCTGGGCATGAAGCTGCGACGTCATGCGGTTAAACGCACGACCCAGAATCGAGATTTCCGTTCCCCTGGGATCGACGGCCACCTGCGCGGTGAGATCGCCTTCGGACACGCGTTCGGCTGCGCCGACGAGCTGCGAGATCGGCCGCACCAGCCAGTTCGCCGCCGCCAATCCAAGCCACACCGCGACAAGCAGGATCAGGACGGACCCGATGCCGTACAATACGGCGAAGGTAAACATCACCTTCGCACGCTGGCCATCCATCTTCTTGTATTCCTCGGACGTCTGCGACGCGCGCTGGAAATAGCCGAACACCGTCGGGTCGACCTTGCGAACGATCAACAGGTACGCGTCATTCAGCGCCGCCAATCGCACCAGGGTTCGCACGACGCCGAGATTCGAGTTTCCGTCGAACACGGCCGTGTGTCCGTCAGACGCCTGCGCGATGCTTGCCGCACTTGGTGGCTTCGTATCCGGCATCTGGCGTTGCTTGCTGCTGCCGAGCAGGCGGCCGTGCGAGTCATAGATGAACGCGGCCTGCAGCCCGCGCGCCTGCGTCAGCGTGCCGAGCTTGATGAAGAGTTCATCGACGTTGACGCGCTTGTTTTCGTCAAAGAGCTGCGGATCGGTCTGGATGCCCTGCGCGATGGCGAACGCGTCGGCTCTCATCACGCGTTCGTAATCCTGCTCGTAGAGTTGGGTGACCTTGATCGAATTGTTGATCGCAGTTTTCACGCGCGGCGCGAACCATTGCTCGATGCCGAGATTCAGAGTGACAACCCCGAAAACGGCGACAAAGATGACGGGCACGACGGCGATCACACTGAAGATGCCGACCAGGCGGACGTGCAGCCGGGCGCCGGCCCGTCCGGCCCGGCGCTCCCGCGACAGGCGCACGAGACGCCAGACGATGAGTCCGGCAAGGCTCACCAACAGGATCAGATTGATGACGATCAGCCCGACCTGTTCCTGGGACGAGAGGCGGTAGGCGATCGCGCCCGTGACCAGGGCATAGGTCGCGACCGCCGAAATCAGCGACAGGCAACCCACAACCAGGGCCAAAAGGGATGGCCGGGAGATCGCCCTGACCCCGCGCCAACGCGCGGCGGAGCGGGCACTCGCAACTGTTTCGGTCGTGGCCATGCCGCTCGCTAAGTGTCGGTGTCGATTTGTTAATACAGGCGGAGTGTAGCGGAGCCACACGATGTTGCAAGAATATCGCGCTGCAAAAGATACTCTTGATGAAGCGACAAAACCCCCGCGATCCGCCACTTTGCGCCCGCGCCGAAATTGCCGTATGGCCGCAGCCACCCTGCTGAAAAGGACGTCATGCCAGGTTTTGCAGCCCTGATCGTCGCCGCCGGCAGCGGCTCGCGGATGGGCGGAACGCCCAAGCAGTACCGCCACCTGGGCGGGGTCCCGATGCTGCGGCGGACGATCCAGGCGTTCCTCTTCTGCCCGGAAATCGGGTGCGTTCAGACCGTGATCGGAGCGGCCCAGGACAAGGAATACCAGGCCGCGGCGCGAGGATTGGATCTGCCCCCGCCGGTTCTGGGCGGAGCAACACGGCAAGAGTCCGTTCGCAATGGGCTTGCTGCATTGGCTGCGAAAAGACCCCAAGGCGTTCTCGTGCACGATGCGGCACGGCCGTTCGTGTCGAGCGCCACGATCCAGTCTGTCATCGATGCACTGAAGGGCGGAGCGCAAGCGGCGCTGCCGCTGCTTCCGGTCTCCGACTCGCTGAAGCATCGCGATGAGTCTGGCGTGCTGCGATCCGTTTCGCGCGACGAACTCTACCGCGCACAGACCCCGCAGGGATTTTCGTTTGCCGCCATCCGCGAGGCGCACGAGCGGTTTCGGGACACAGAGGTGACCGATGATATCGCACTTGCTGAAATGGCCGGTCTGAGGATCGTTTCCGTACCCGGCGATGAGCAGAATATGAAGATCACGACGTCATCCGACTTCGACCTGGCGGAGCGCATGCTGGCGAGTGCCATGGAAATCCGCACCGGGTCCGGCTTCGACGTGCATCGCTTCGTGCCCGGCGATCATGTGTGGCTGTGCGGCGTGAAGATCCCGCACGATCACGCCCTCGAAGGCCATTCCGACGCCGATGCGGGATTGCACGCGTTGTGCGATGCCATCTTCGGCGCGATCGGCGCCGGCGACATCGGCCAGCATTTTCCGCCCAGCGACGAACGCTGGCGCGACGCCCCATCGCACAAATTCCTCGCGCACGCGGCGGAGCTCATGCGCAAGGCCGGTGGCGAACTCGTCAATTGCGATGTGACGCTGATTTGTGAAGCACCACGCATCGGCCCGCATCGCGAAACCATGCGCCAGACCATCGCCCGCATTCTGGACGTCGACCTCGCCCGCGTGAGCGTGAAAGCGACGACGACCGAAGGCCTCGGCTTCACAGGCCGCCGCGAAGGCCTTGCCGCGCAGGCGGTCGCTAACATCCGAATGCCGCGTTCGTGAACCGCGCCGCCCAACTCATCTCCACGATGTTCGGCGTGGGCTACGCGCCATACGCGCCCGGCACGGTAGCAAGCCTCGTTTCGCTGCCGCTCGCATGGCTGATCGCGTGGGAATGGAGCAGGCTGGCCCTGCTGGTCGCCTCCATTCTTGCGCTCGCCATCGGCGGCTGGGCCTCCGAGCTTTATGCGCGACAGGCGCAGAAGCCCGACCCCAAGGAATGCGTGATCGACGAACTCGCCGGACAATGGATTGCGTGCGCCTTCGCGCCGGTTTCAATCCCCGCCTATATCCTCGCCTTCGTCCTGTTCCGCATCTTCGACATCACCAAGCTCTGGCCGGTGAACCGCGCCGAACGCCTGCATGGCGGCCTGGGAATCATGGCGGATGATGTGGTCGCGGCCCTGATGGCCGGCGCGATCATTGCCGTGCTCGCGCACCTCGCTCTAATCTGACGCGATGTTCCCCTCGCCTCTCCTTTCGCTTGCGCAGGTCGTGCTTGCCGACGCGCGCGAGAAGAAGCTGCGCATCGCCACCGCCGAAAGCTGCACCGGCGGACTGGTGGCCGGCGTGCTGACGGAAATTCCCGGGTCGTCGGACGTGCTGGAGCGCGGCTTCGTCGTCTATTCCAATCGCGCCAAGCAGGACATGCTTGGTGTGCCCGGCGACATGATTGCCGATCAGGGAGCCGTATCAGAAGCCGTCGCGCGGGCCATGGCGGAAGGCGCAGTGGCCAATTCCAACGCACATGTCGCGGTTTCGATCACCGGCGTTGCGGGACCCGGCGGTGGCACGAAGCTGAAGCCGGTCGGACTCGTGCACTTCGCAGCGGCGCGAGAGAACCGGTCCATTCTCCACGAGGCGCACCGCTTCGGCGACATGGGGCGCACGGAAATCCGCCTGAAGTCGGTGGAAGCCGCGCTGCTATTGTTGCAGCGGATTCTGTGATCAATCCTTTGTGTCCTTCGTGTCCTTGGTGGTAAATCGCACCACAAAGATCACAAAGAACACCAAGAGCGGTTCAGTAGCTCATGCTTGTCTTTGCGCCGTCGCCAGTTTCCGCGCGCGCTCTTCGAACGCATGCGTCATCGTCGAGACCGCGAGCGACATGGCACTGCCCGCCACCATGCTCAGCAGGCGGCTGGCGAATTCGAAGCGCAGATAGAAATCGATCTTGCAGCCGCTGGTCTCCGGGATGAAGCGC
>DATIYG010000209.1:0-2891 GCA_035517755.1 Rhizomicrobium sp.
GTCGGCACGTCCTTCAATTCCTCCGGCGGCAGGGCATAGAGATCCTTGTCCATGGGATCGCCGGGATGGATCTTGTTCTCGATGCCATCGAGACCCGCCATCAGCATCGAAGCATAGGCGAGATAGGGATTGGCGCCCGGATCGGGGAAGCGCACTTCCACGCGCTTGCCGTTCGGCGATGACGCGAACGGAATGCGGCACGAGGCCGAACGGTTGCGTGACGAATAGGCAAGCAGCACCGGCGCCTCGAAACCCGGAATCAGTCGCTTGTAGGAATTCGTCAGCGGATTGGTGAAGGCGTTGAGCGCCTTGGCGTGCCGGATGATGCCGCCGATGTAGTAGAGGCAGGTGTCCGAGAGATCGGCATAGCCCGATCCGGCGAACAGCGGCTTGCCGCCCTTCCAGATCGACTGATGCACATGCATGCCGGATCCGTTGTCGCCGTAGATAGGCTTCGGCATGAACGTGGCCGTCTTGCCGTAGGCCGCCGCAACCTGGTGGATCACATATTTGTAGATCTGCATGTTGTCGCCGCATTTCGTCAGCGTGTTGAACTTGAAGCCAAGTTCGTGCTGCGAGCTGGCGACTTCGTGGTGATGCTTCTCCGGCTGGATTCCCATCTCGCCCATCACGGCGAGCATCTCGCTGCGGATGTCCTGGGCGGAATCCACCGGCGGGACCGGGAAGTAGCCGCCTTTCACGCCGGGGCGATGGCCGAGATTGCCGCCTTCCATCTCCTTGCCGGTGTTGTAGGAGCCTTCGCCGGAATCGACGTAGTAGAAGCCTTTGTTCATCTCGGTGCCGAAGCGCACGTCGTCGAAGATGAAGAATTCCGCTTCCGGACCGAAGAAGGCTGCGTCGCCTATGCCGGTCGACGCCAGGTATTTCTCCGCCGCCTTCGCCATCGAGCGCGGGCAGCGGCCGTAGCGTTGTCCGGTCGTCGGCTCGATCACGTCGCAGGTGAGCGAAAGCGTCGTCTGGGCGAAAAACGGATCGATCACCGCCGTTTCGCAATCCGGCACCAGCGTCATGTCGCTTTCGTTGATCGCCTTCCAGCCGGCGATTGACGAGCCGTCGAACATGGTGCCTTCGGTGAGGAAATCCTCGTCCACCAGCGACAGATCGAACGTCACGTGCTGCCACTTGCCGCGCGGATCGGTGAAGCGGAGATCGACGAACTTGATCTCCTTTTCCTTGATGAGTTTCAGAATAGTGCCTGCGTTGGCCATGGGTCTTCCCTTTGTGTCTTAGCGGTTGGCGTCAGATCGCATCGCTGCCGGTTTCTCCGGTTCGGATGCGGATGGCTTCCTGGACGTCCAGCACGAAAATCTTTCCGTCGCCGATGCGGCCCGTGCGCGCCGCTTTTTGTATGGCTTCAACGGCGGCCTCCAGGCGATCGGCCGGAACAACCACTTCCACCTTCACCTTCGGCAGGAAATCCACGACGTACTCGGCGCCGCGGTAGAGTTCTGTGTGCCCCTTTTGGCGGCCGAAGCCCTTGGCTTCCGTGACAGTGATCCCCTGGATGCCCACTTCCTGCAGGGCTTCCTTCACCTCATCCAGCTTGAACGGCTTGATGATGGCTTCGATCTTCTTCACGCGCGCGCTTCCTTCACGCGAGGGCCGCGTCCTTTGTCTTACACAGAGTCGTTGGTCCCATATAGCGGCGCAAGGGCGCATCCACAGGGGAAAACAAGCTAACCCGCCGAACCGCTTACACGCAATTTAGTTTCGGGCCGGTTGTTCCCAATTGATAGTGTTCGCTATGCTCTGAGCGTGGAAATCATTCCACAGGGTGTGAAGGGGGAAACCATGAAGAGGGTTCTGACGCTGGCTGTCGCCGGCATGCTGATGTCTGCGGGCAGCGCAACAGCCAAGACGGCCGTGATAAGCCTTGGCAGCCCGTTCTGCGTCACTGCGAACGTGACGATCAAGGGTCAGGCGCTCACCGCAAACGAGAGCGATGGTTGTCAGACCTTCATAGGAGCAGGCTTTGTCGGCAAGGTGAAGAAGATCGGTACGCAGGCCATCATCGGCGGCACCTCGACCCAGTTTCCCGGCAACGAGATGGTCATTTCGCTCGACTATCCGTTCGTCACGGGCGGCAATTTCACCGTCTATCGCACCTCCGATGGCGTGGCGCTGAAGACCGTCGGCAGCGGGACCTATACGGTCGAGGCTGCAGCGAAGCACTGAACACGTCGACGATGGCGGCGCGGTCTCGTGCCGCCCTTTTCTTTTGTTGGATTCAGGCTGGCGCTTTGCCAGTGTGGCGTATGTCCGTTCAGCCGAATCCCGTCTTCGCCAATCTGCCCACGACCATCTTCACGGTGATGAGCGCGCTCGCCACCGAGCACGGTGCCGTCAATCTCGGGCAGGGTTTCCCGGATGAAGATGGCCCGGTCTCCATTCGCGAGGTTGCCGCCAAGGCCCTGATCGAAGGGCCCAACCAGTACCCGCCGATGAAGGGCCGCATCGAGCTGCGGCGCGCGATCTGTGCGCATGCGCGCCGGTTCTACGGTCTTGATTTCGATCCCGACGCCAATGTGGTGGTGACCTCGGGCGGTACGGAAGCGTTGACCGCCTCGATCATGGGCCTGGCCGGGCAGGGCGGCGAAGTGCTGCTGATCGAGCCGGCTTACGATTCCTACGGCCCGGTCGCCGAAGCCGTCGGTGCGCGGGTGAAGACGGTGAAGCTGTCGCCGCCCGATTGGCGGCTGGATGCCGAGGCCATCGCCGCCGCCATCACGCCGGACACGCGCGTGGTGATGCTGAACTCGCCGCTCAACCCCATCGGTCGCGCCTTCACGCGCGGCGAGCTGGAGGGACTGTCGCGCGTGCTGACGCGCTCCAACGCGGTCGCCATCTGCGATGAAGTTTACGAGCATCTC
>DATIYG010000210.1:0-8936 GCA_035517755.1 Rhizomicrobium sp.
GCGTCCGGTTCGTGCGCCAGTTCCTGATTCTTCAGCGCTGCGGCCGGCGGCCGTTCGTATTCACCGGCCGATTTGATCGAGCCCCAGGGCGTGGTGCGGATCGGCGACACGAAATCCTTCTCGCGGCCGTCGCGGAACTTGATCTTCCACGACACGGTGCCCTTCGCTTCCTCGCGCAACACGCGAACGCTGTGGCCGAGCGGCGCGAAATCGGCATAGCCGCGCACATCGATGGCGTTCTGCGGGCAGGCCTTCACGCAGGAATAGCATTCCCAGCAGAAATTCGGCTCGATGTTGAAGGCGCGGCGATAGGTTTCATCAATGTGCATGATGTCGGATGGGCAGACATCGACGCAGTAGCCGCAGCCGTCGCATCGCGTCATGTAAACGAATGTGGGCATAAGGGATTTAGCCGATCAGTAGTGTGATGGTTGGGTTCTGGCGCTGCCGAGTGTTGCAGGCTTGTCGGCAGGCGGCGGAAGATTGGCGCGCGAACCGTTGGCCTCTTCGATTCGCTTCTGGAAGGCGGCCGCCGGCTTGTAGAACATGTGCGAGAATTTCGACCACGGCACCGAGCCGAACAGCACCAGCGCCGATGCGAGGTACAGGCCGAGTGCCACATTGGACCAGTCACTGCCGTGCGATTGCACCCACGACCAGATCAAGGCCAGGGTCGAGTTGGCGAGAAGCGAGAGAATAAAGAGATCGGCGCGCACCACACGGAACGGCGAATGGCCTTCCGCCGAAACATCGACGCGGATGAAGAACCAGAACCAATAGCCGCCGATGCACACCAGCGCCGCTCCGATGTGCCAGAGCAGCGGCCAGACCGCGGGCGTTTCGGTATCCGCGGTTGGGAAGCCAAATACCATCACCAGCGTCGCGATCACGTAGGCCAGGAACCCGTACATCGTGAGCAAGTGCGCCAACCTGCGCTGCGTGCTGCAGAACTCACCCGCCGCCAGCCAGTCGATCAACACGGTCCTGAATCCCAGCGCGACGCGCTCGCCGCCGCCAACCGTCCGATTTCCGCGATTGCGGCGCGCGCTCTCGAAGAAGTACCGCGCGCTCTTCTTCTGAATGAGATCGGCGAACGTGCCCAACGCCACAAGCGCAATCATCGCGATCACGAAGGCCTGCATAAGCGTAGGAGAAACCGAACCGGACTGCGCTGAGAATGGATTGGTCTCGAACATCGCCCCTCATGTGCGGCGCTTTTCGTGGCGCCCGCGAGCAGGGCACTGTCTAGCCGATCACAATGGAAAATACAGGGGAAAAAATGTTCTTCCCCAGGCTATTGATGATCGGGCGCCGCGCCGCCGCCCACCGGCACGTCGCTAGCCTGACGATGCACCGACCCTAGAACCGCTGCGACCAGGTCAACGCGATGGTGCGCGGCTGGGCCGGCAGGATGTAGGTCTGCAAGCCGCAGATACCCGGCCGGCATTCTGCGTACCGGTCAAGCTCCGCCCGCTCGTCGAAGGCATTCTTCAACGAGAGCTCAAGCGCCCAATTGTCCCTGTCGATGCCGGCCGTGAAATCGAACGTGGTGAAGGCGCGCGCCTTCCCCAACAGGCTGCGTTCAATGAGTTTCAGGTCGTCCCACCGTCCGCTCTCGTGGACCAGCGAGCCCTGAACATGCGCAAGGAAGTCGCCGATGTTCCACTGGTAGCGCGCCGTTCCGTTCAGCTTCCATTTGGGTGTGATGGGCAGTTGGGTTCCTTTCGGCGACAGGACGGGATTGCTCGAGCAGTCGCCATTGCAATAGTCGGTGCCGAGATCCGCTTCGGTGTAGGCGGCCGCCGCGTCCAGCGTCAGATTGTCGATCGGCAGCCACGAGACATCGCTCTCGACACCTTTCGATGTCGCATTTCCCACATTCGCGATGATGGTGACGGAGTTGGGGCCGAGGAACGGGAATTGGAAGTTGTTCCAGTCTTCCCAGAAGAAGTCGCCATTGAAGCGCAGCCGGTTGTCTTGCCAGCTCGTCTTCCAGCCGATCTCGTAATTGTCGAGCGTGTCTGAATCATAGGGTCCGATGCCGGGAATATCCGTGCGGCGGTTCACGCCGCCAGGACGGAATCCGGTCGAATAGGTGGCATAGACCATGCGGTCGTCGTCGATCTGCCAGGTGAGGTTGACGCGGTGCGTCTCGCCGGTCTCCTTCACTTCGGCGTTCAGATCGCTGCAATGTCCGTGGTTGCTGAGGCCCCATTCCGGATGGCAGTGGAGACTGGGACCGGTGGCATAACTTTCAAACCCAAACCAGCCGCTGAGCGAATTGTCCGCCTTGAAGAGCCGAACACCGCCGGTCAGCGTCAGGTTGGGAAGAATATCGAAAGAAACCTCGGTAAAGGCCGCATAGTCACGATCGATGCGTTGCTCGTCGGTCAGCCAAAGCGTGTTCGGAAATCCGGCCACGGCACAAACAATGCCCAAGGTTGCGCAGGTGGCCGGATCGTTGGCAAGACCATTGATCACATAGTCCTGGAAGATGGCATGGCCCTGGCGCTCGTAGAACAAGCCGGCGACGAAGCGCAGGCGGTTGTCCTTTGAGTTCGAGATACGCAGTTCCTGGCTGTCCTTGGTGAAATGGTCCTTGCCGAAAATGTTCTGAGTCGGATCGATCTGTTGTCCACTGTTGTTGAAGAAGTCGACATAGGACGGATAGATCTGATCGTACCAGAATGTGTAATCGCTATAGTCAGCCTCGGCGCTGATCTTCCGGTCCATGTAGCCGCCGGCGTAGAGGACATCGAGATTGGCGATCTTGCCCTGAACGGTCAGCGCGGCCTGATAAAAGAAGTCCCTCGAATATTCCGGAGAGAAGTGCGCTACTTCGAGATCGCCAAGCGGCTTGTTGTAGCCGAAATCGCCCTTGTTGAACGCGAACACGCCGTTCGTGTTCTCCTGCTGCATCATGAGGCTCGGCGTGATCGTCCAGCTGTCGTTGAGATCGATGCCGAGCGCGGCGCGCATGCCGTATTTGTCGACCGTGTTGTAATTGTTCTCGACGCGGTTGGCATTGTCCAGCGTGACAGGGGGCGCTCCGGTGTCGAAGGTATACGTTCGCGTCCGGTGCACGTTGTCGATATAGCCGGCATCGTGCTCGACCCAGGCGACAGCACGGAGCGCGACGTTGTCGCTGATCGGCTCGTTGACAAAGCCGTTGGCGAGATAGCCGACGCCGCCGTGATCGACCGCATTCACTTCCGCCTGGTAGCCGGCTTCGAAGCCGCTTGGATCCGGCTTGTTGGAAATGATGCGGATGACGCCCGATTCCGCGCTCGCGCCATAGAGCGTGCCTTGCGGACCGGACAGCGCCTCGACGCGCGCGATGTCATAAGTGGGAATATCGAGCGTTCCATTGATCGTGGTGATCGGCTGCTCATCGAAATAGACGCCGACAGTCGGCAACGGACCGGAGTGATTGCCGTTCTGGTCGCTCGCGATGCCACGCATCGTGACGTTCACGTAGCCGGGGCCGCCATTGCTGCCCTGCCCGCTCTCGGCATAGGTCACGCTCGGCATGTAGAGCTGGAAATCGGTGAAGTTCTTCAGGTGGAGTTCGTCGAGCTTTTCGCTGGTGATGGCCTGCACATTCATGGGAACCTTCTGCAGGTTCTCCTCGCGCTTCTGCGCCGTCACCGTCACGGTTTCGAGCGTGCTTTGGGTCTCCGCTGCAAGCGCAGCCGGCACACCTGACAGTGCCGTGGAGCCCAAGAGAAACGACCCCCAGAACGGCAGCGATCTGCGCTGAAACGGCCCCATGACACCCCCAAATGCCCGCACGATTCCCGGGGCTAGTGAACCCCCGTGCGCGGCCTGCCGTCAATGACAGTTTGGCAACAGTTTGGGACAGGAAATTCAATCGCTTAAGGCCGGAGCGGCGGGATAATAGTCGAGCACGGGACCCAGCGCCGCCTTCAACGCGCCCAACCATGGTTCAAAGTTTCGCCAATGCTCCAGGTTTTCAGATGAGAGCGGTTGGCGAACCTGCTCCGAGCTCGCTGTGCGGATGGCACGATCGGTTTCGTGGAAGCGGAGGCACTGTTCCTCGAACGGCAACCCACAGTAGTCGAGTATGCGCCGGATCTCCTGTTCCGGATTGCGGACCAGATCTTCATGGATCACGCGATGGACACGGCCGGGCAGCACGGCATCGAAATGCGCCATCAGGCGAACGTAGTCAGCGTAATAGCGCCCCATGTCCGCAAGGCTGTAGGAGAACCCCTGCCCGCGCGCGAACAGTTGCTTGAAATTGGAAAAACAACAAGCCAGCGGATGACGCCTGGCATCGATGATCCTGGCATTGGGAAGGATGCTCTGGATGAATCCGACATAGGCCCAATTGTTGGGCATCTTGTCGACGAAATGGGGCCGCCCCAGTTTGCGCTGCACGCGGGTTCGCGCGAGGTATTCGGCACCGATGGCTTCGAAGGTCGCGGCATCCAGGCCTTCGAGCGTTGCCGGGTAGGTTTTGTCTTCCTTGCGCTTGCCGGAAAAGCGTCGGGCGAGCGCAATGATGTCCGGCAACTCCATGGTCCCTTCGATCATCGAATGGCTGGCGAGAATCTGCTCGAGCAACGTCGAGCCCGCCCGGGTCATGCCGACAATAAAAATGGGATCGGGCGCTTTGCAGCCCCAGCCTTTTCTTCGCGCGAAGAATTCCGGCGTGAAAAACGCCCGGGATCGTTCGACCAGACCGCTGATGTCCTGCGGATCGTAGGACAGACCTGCCTGCCGCAGGGCATTGCCCTTGTCGTATTGTTCGAACGATTCCCGATATTCACGCGCATCCTCCAAGGCCTTGCCCAGCGCAAAATGCAGATGGATGCGATCTTCCTCGTCGAGATCGTCGCGCGCCAATTGTTCCCGCATGGCAAGGATGTCATCGGCTTCGAAGCGCACGGTCTTGAGGTTGGCAAGGCTCCAATAGGCCTCGCCCAGACTCGGCAGCAGCGCGATGCTCTTGCGGTAGGCCTCGATGCCGTCTGCGGTTCGTCCAACCGTCTTCAGCGTGTGCCCGTAGCTCATCCACGCCTTGGGCTGATGCGGGTACTCCTCGAGTAGCGTCACGTAGAGTTCGATGGCTTGCTGGTAATCGCCGACGCGGCCGAGCGCGGCGGCCTTCAATGTGCGATAGGTGGGATTGCGCGGGTCCTTTGCCAGCAGAATCGCGATTTGCTCCAGCGCCTCGACCGCCTTGTTCTGGCGATAGAGCACGGTGGCATAGTTGTGGCGCGCCGGCGTGAAGCTTGGCGCCAGTCGGAGACAGCGGAACAGCAGTGTCTCCGCGTCGGCATAGCGGCCGAGGCGTGTGCCGGTCTCCGCCAGCATGCGGATCGCGGCCACATCGGTCGGATGCTCCTTGAGGAACTCGCGGAGCAACCGTTCGGCGACCGCAAGCTTCCTCTCACAAAGTGCGGCCGCGGCCTGCAGCAACTGCGGATCATTGACCGATGCCTCAATGTGCCGCGCGTAGGCATCGTCCGCTGCCGCGGTGTTGCCCAGCATGACGTGGCAATCGCCCAACTGCCGCCAGGCTTGGGCGTGCCTCGGCTCGAGCTGGACGACGCGGCGCAACGCGACGACAGCATCACGCGTGCGGCCGGCATCGCCAAGCGCGAGCGCATATTCGAGCTGGATAGCGGCAACCGACGGCCGGTTCTTCGCAAGACCGGACAGGATGTCGACGGCTTCAGGAACCCTGCCTTGCAGGCGCAACGCGGATGCCAGCAATCGCAAGGCTTCCGGGTGGCCCGGCACGACCTTCAGAATTTCGCGTGCCTGTTCCTCGGCGAGAACAGGATCGCGTTCAATCAGCTGCGCAGCATTGGTCAGTGCCGTCGCGAGATTGCCGGTTGTTTCGGCTTCGCCGCTCATGGTCGTGCCTTCTTTGGCCTCAGGAAGACCATCTCCTGCATGTTGCCAACGAAGGCCGGAAGGATTTGCAGCACGTCGAAGTATTTCGACCACCGCTCGCGAATGTAACCGTGCGTGTGATAGGCGTTTCGATAGTAAGTGTCGTCGGACGTCACGCCGCGATGCGAATGTTCGGCACCGGTATCGCAAAAGCCGCTTTTCAGGAGGATCTCGATCACCTCCGGGAGATTTCCGGCATTGAACAAGGACGTCGCGCCATTGACCGACACGGCGACAAGTCCATCGGGAGCCGCGATCCGGCTCAACTCGGCGAGCCAGGCGAACTGGTCTTCCTCACGCAGATGCGTGAAGATGGAAATCCCGATGATGGCGTCGAAACTGTTGTCGGCAAATTCGGCGTGCGCTGAAAGCTCTTGCAACGCGAACCCCGCATTGGGGATCGACGCGCGGCACCAGCCGATGGCTTCCTTGTCGATATCGATGCCGGTGTAGTCGAATTCCCCGGCGAGATATTTGGCCATCCGCCCCGCGCCGCACCCCCAATCCAGCAAGCGCAGTTTTCCTTCCCGCTTCGGGAGGAACGGCTTGGCCGCCTCTTCATATTTGTGCTTCAGGGCATAACCTTCCTTGTCGAACGTCGCCGGGGAAAGCCAGATCGCGCGTTGCGTCAATTTCGCCGGCGGATACGGAATGGGCGATTTCCTGCCAGGCTTCGCCAGCCGGTATTGGTCCCAGTCACGCACGAACTCCGATTTCGTCGCATCCATCACGCGCAGTTCGATTTCGTCCGCTTGTCCAAAACTCGACGCCGCCGGAAGCATCGCACGGAAATTGATGGCACCGGCATCGGGCTGACGAAGGTAATCGACGGCGGCGCTGATCTTGCCGTTCACCGCAAGTTTGTAATCGCCTCTCGGCGGCCAGACCGGCGGACGAATGACGCCGTTGAGCGACACGACCGGCCCGCGCTCCTCCACTTGCGTCACCCACCAGGCGAGCTCCGGCTCGCCGATCTCGTATCCCGCCATGAAGCGATGATGCCCCAATCGAAGAAGATGCGTCAGATGGCCTGTAAGCCGGGTTCTGTCCATCCTGCTTCGCTCTTTCGAGCTACGCAGGACTGGATGGCTATTCCTCTGGGATGGCGATTGCTCGCCACCTCACGCGACCAACCCGGACGACGATCCGGAAACCGATCACCTGCCGTCCCTATTCGGTCTTGCTCCCGGTGGGGCTTGCCCTGCCACTCCCGTTGCCGGGATTGCGGTGCGCTCTTACCGCACCATTTCAACCTTGCCGGGCCTTTAGGGCCTTAGGCGGTGTCATTTCTGTGGCGCTATCCCTGGGGTCACCCCCGGCGGATGTTATCCGTCACCGTGCTTCCGTGGAGCCCGGACTTTCCTCCAGCCACCCTCGCGAGCAGCCAGCAGCCATCCGGCCATCTGACGCCCTGGCAGTATCGGGAAAATGGCCATCCCGGGTCAAGGCGGGCTGAACGAGCGTAAGTCGCTGTTGTATAAGGTCGCAGAGCGGGCCGCCGGCAGCATGACCGGACGGCTTTTGGGGATGGGGATGCCGAGTTTTCACTTCCGGGCGATGACGACATCCGGCGCGATCGTGACGGGTGTCCTCGATGCCTCGAGCGAACGCGACGCCATTCAGGCCATTCGCGGCATGGGCCATTACCCCATTGCCGCCGATGAAGACGGCAAGCAGATCGGACAGGCTCCGCCAAGCCTGGCGAGCCTTTTTCGCCAGCCGGTCTCGGGGCGAACGCTCATCTCGGTGACGCAGGAGCTGGCAACGCTCCTGCGCGCCGGCGTCGAACTGGATCGCGCTCTGCGGATTCTGCTCAGGCTGGATGAAACGCGGCAGATGCACGCCGAACTGGAAGGCGTTCTCGAACGCGTGCGCGACGGCGCATCGTTGGCCGACGCCGTGGCCGCGTCGCGCGCCTTTCCTGCCTTCTATGCAGACATGGTGCGGCCGGGCGAACAGACCGGCCAACTCGCTGCGATCCTCGAAAGCCTGGGTGCGTACCTCGCGCGCGCGCATTCCATTCGCCAGACGATTGCGTCCGCGCTCGTCTATCCAGCAATCGTCACCGCAACCGCGGGCTTCGCCATCGTCTTCGTGCTGACGTTCGTCCTGCCGCAATTCACGCCGCTGTTCGCGGAAGCGGGAAAGGCTCTGCCGCTCTCGACGAGGATTGTGATGGCGGCGGGGAATGTCCTGGTGGATTGGGGATGGGTACTCCCGGTCCTCGCACTCGTCGCAGTCGTATTCTACCGGCGCGCCATGGAAGATCCGGCCAACAGGCGCGCGCGCGACAGGTTGTTGCTTCGTGTGCCCGTGTTCGGAAACCTGATCCGCAAACTCCAGATCGAACGCTTTGCGCGCACGCTTGGGACGCTGGTCGCCGGCGGTGTTTCGCTTCCGCAAGCGCTGACCATCACCGCGGAAACACTGTCCAACACGGTTCTGGCCGACACGGTCGGCGGTGCCTCGACCGCGTTGCGCGAGGGCGACAGTCTGGCGAGCCAGCTTGCAGCAAGCGGCAAATTCCCGCCGCTCGTGCTCGATCTCATTCAGGTGGGCGAAGAGAGCGGCCAGTTGCCCGCGATGCTGCTGCGGGCGGCGGAGATCTACGAACAGGAGACCCGCCATACCGTCGACCGCCTCGTCGCGATGCTGGTTCCCGCGCTGACGGTCATCATGGGATTGGTGGTGGCCGGCCTGATCGCCTCCATCATGACCGCGGTTCTGAGCGTCAACGATCTGGCGGTGTGAGAAATGTCGCTTCGGGACAACCACGCGGAAAGAGGCTTCACGCTCGTCGAGCTGCTTGTCGTGCTTGCCATCATCGGATTGTTGACTGCGGCCATGCCGGCGATTCTGCGCACAGCCAACAAGAAACTCGAAGAGACGGCAGCGGTGCGCGCCCTCGCGGTCGATTTGCGATCGGCGCGCGAACTGGCGCGCGCGCGCGGCGCCGAGTCGCGCGTGATTTTCGATGCGGCGAAGCAGACCTACACGATCCTGCCCGGGAA
>DATIYG010000211.1:0-15058 GCA_035517755.1 Rhizomicrobium sp.
CAGCTTGCCCGCATAGGCAACCTGCACCTCCTCGCCCGCGGTCACGATGATCTGCTGCGGCGTGGCGTTGATGATGCGCACGGTGTCGACTGTCCAAGGCGTCTCGAACGACCACGTCTCGCACCCGGCGAGCGCAAGGCACGCAAGGCAAACGAAGGGCAGGACGGCAAACCCCAGCTTCATGCGCTCTGGTTACCCGCAGGCGCGGCAATTGTCACGAGCACGCCCCGAGTCAGACGTTTTCTTCCGTCCGGGGCGGCGGAAGGGCGCGCGGCTTCAGGTCGGCGTCGGTGATGAATTCGAACACCAGCTTGTCCGCCTCACGGTCGAGCAGCACGCGAACCGTGCCGCCATGCTTCAGCTTGCCGAACAGGATCTCGTCGGCCAGCGGCTTCTTGATGTTGTCCTGGATGACGCGCGCCAGCGGCCGCGCGCCGAACGCATCATCGTAGCCCTTCTCGCCGAGCCAGCGTGTGGCTTCCGATGTGAGGTCGAAGGTGACATCGCGATCGGTGAGCTGCGCTTCGAGTTCGAGCACGAATTTCTCCACCACGCGGTCGATGGTGTCGCGGCCGAGCGGCGCGAACGGAATGGTCGCGTCGAGGCGGTTGCGGAATTCCGGCGTGAACAGCTTCTTGATCGCTTCTACGTCGTCGCCGGTACGATTGCCGCGGCCGAAGCCGATGGCCTCGCGCGCGGCATCGGACGCGCCCGCGTTGGTGGTCATGATCAGCACCACGTTGCGGAAATCGATCTTCTTGCCGTTGTGATCCGTCAGCTTGCCGTGGTCCATCACCTGCAACAGGATGTTGAACAGATCCTGGTGCGCCTTCTCGATTTCATCGAGCAGCAGCACGCAATGCGGATGCTGGTCGACACCGTCAGTGAGCAGCCCGCCCTGGTCGAAGCCGACATAGCCGGGCGGCGCGCCGATCAGGCGGCTGACCGTGTGGCGCTCCATGTATTCGCTCATGTCGAAGCGCAGCAGCTCCACGCCCATGATGGAAGCGAGCTGCTTGGCCACTTCCGTCTTGCCGACGCCGGTGGGCCCGGAGAACAGGTAGCAGCCGATCGGTTTCTCGGGCTGGCGTAAGCCCGCGCGCGCCAGCTTGATCGCCGACGACAGCGCATGAATGGCCTCGTTCTGGCCGAACACGACGCGCTTCAGGTCGTCCTCGAGATTGCGCAGCGCTTCGGCATCGGATTTCGACACCGACTTCGGTGGAATGCGCGCCATCTTGGCGATGACCTCTTCCACCTCTTTCACGCCGATCACCTTCTTGCGGCGCGATTCCGGCAACAGCATCTGCGACGCGCCGGTCTCATCGATCACGTCGATCGCCTTGTCCGGCAGCTTGCGGTCGTTGATGTACTTGGCCGACAGCTCGACGGCGGTTTTGATCGCGTCGGCCGTGTAGCGGACCTTGTGATACTCCTCGAAGTACGGCTTCAGGCCTTTCAGGATTTTGATGGTGTCCGGAACCGTCGGTTCGGCGACGTCGATCTTCTGGAAGCGGCGGACGAGCGCGCGGTCCTTCTCGAAATACTGGCGGTATTCCTTGTAGGTGGTCGAGCCGATGCAGCGCAGCGTGCCGGCCTGCAGCGCCGGCTTCAGCAGGTTTGAGGCATCCATGGCACCGCCGGACGTGGCGCCGGCCCCGATCACCGTGTGGATTTCGTCGATGAACAGGATGGCACCCTTCAGGCCCTCCAGCTCCTTCACGACGGACTTCAGCCGCTCCTCGAAATCGCCGCGGTAGCGCGTGCCGGCGATCAGTGCGCCCATATCGAGCGCGTAGATGGTGGAATCACGCAGCACTTCCGGCACATCGTGCTTGACGATCTTGCGCGCCAGCCCTTCGGCGATGGCCGTCTTGCCGACGCCGGGATCGCCGACGAACAGCGGATTGTTCTTCTGCCGGCGGCACAGGATCTGGATGGTGCGCTCGACTTCGGCATCGCGGCCGATCAGCGGATCGATGCGGCCTGCCTTCGCCTTCTCATTCAAATTCACGCAATAGGCTTCGAGAGCCTCACTGCCCTGCTTGACGACCTTCTCGCCGTCTTCGTCCTCGTCGGAGCCGCGAACCGTCTTCTGCTGGCTCATGCCCGGCCGCTTGGCGATCCCGTGGCTGATGTACGACACGGCATCGAGCCGCGTCATGTTCTGTTCCTGCAGGAAGTAGACGGCGTGGCTCTCGCGCTCGGTGAACAGCGCGACGAGCACATTGGCGCCCGTCACCTCGTCGCGGCCGGAATTCTGCACATGCAGCACGGCCCGCTGGACCACGCGCTGGAAGCCGGTCGTCGGCTTGGCGTCCTCGCCATCCTCGATGATCAGGGTCTGCAGCTCTTCGTCGACATATTTGCGCAAAGTCAGGCGCAGCGCGTCGATGTCGACGTTGCACGCCTTCATCACCTGCTGGGCGTCGCCATCATCGACCAGCGCAAGCAGCAGGTGCTCGAGCGTGGCGTATTCGTGATGGCGGTCGCTCGCGAGCTTGATCGCGCGATGCAGGGCCTGTTCAAGACTGCGTGACAGTGACGGCATGAAGCGAACGCTACTCCTTCTCCATCGTGCATTGCAAAGGATGTTGATGTCGGCGGGCAAATTCAATGACCTGCGCCACTTTGGTCTCCGCCACCTCGTAGGTGAAGACGCCGCAGATTCCGACCCCGTGGCGGTGTACGTGCAGCATGATGGTCACGGCCTCGTCGCGGCCCTTGCTGAAAAAGCGCTCCAGGATGAGCACGACAAACTCCATTGGCGTGTAGTCGTCGTTGAGCAGAAGCACCTTGTAGAGGCTGGGCTTCTTGGTCTTCGGGCGCGTTTTTGTGACGACGCCGGTTCCGGTGCCGTTGCCCGACTTATCGTCCTTCCTGTCACTCATTGGATGGCGATTATAACCATGAATGTTTTTGTTTCCCTAGCGGCAAGGCAGATAGGGACCGAACGTCCAAGTTTCACCAGGTGTCACATTTTCGCGCGCGAAAAAGGAAAGGGCCCGGGAATGATCCCGAGCCCTTTCTGAAACCGTTCCGCTTTTGGGGGAGGAGCCGCGGAACGATCGTATTCGTAAATTCGCCTTAGTTGGCGCGTGCGCTCTGCACGACCTCGACCCACGCCTGGACGCGGCCCTGGATCGGCTCGAAGGTTTCCTTCGTGGTCGAAAGGACGATCTCGTTCAGGCGGTTCGCCTCGCCGACATAGGTGTCGAACGCGGACTTCGCGAAGGCGCTCTGGTGCTCGAACGCTTCCTGAACCGACTTGGAACCGAGAACGGCCTTGGTCGCGGCCATCGAATCCTCAACGGATTGCTTGGTGAACGCGAGCCACTCGGCGTGCAGGGTCTCGAAGCCCTTGCCAGCCGCATTGGCGGCCTTCAGGTAGGCTTCCATCGTCTCCTTGCCGAAGCCGAGGAAATGATCGTAGGCCTTCGCGGCCTTCTCGAAGCCGTCCTTGAAGGCTTCGGCGCCGTTCTTCATCACGGCATCGGCGCTCTCGATGTGGGCGCCCGCCGTCTTGCTCTTGCCTGCCATTGGGATTTCTCCAGTGTTTTGCGAGCACCGCCGGACGGCACCTTGCCATCCATGTTGCAGTGCAACATAACCTATATGCAGTGCAGCATACCGAATGTCAAGGCCATAGAAACGACTATCGTCGCGGGCCGTTTAACTTATGAAATTCATGGGTTCACCGAAACGTTAACCCTTCGTAAATACCGATGGAATAAGGTGTATTTCGCCTCAACCCCTTGCCATGGCCCGAATTTGGCCCCATTGTCGCGAACGGGGCGGTACCGAGTTTTCTGGGTGTTTTGCATGACGGGACGACCGCGTGCCGTGAGAGATGTGTTTGCGCGGCTGACCGCCCTTTTCAGCCCGATTTTCCTGGGGTTGGTTACCGCCACAGCCCCCGCCTTGGCTCATTCCCGGCATCATCAATGGGTCCGCCACTGGTCCGGCCGGCCGGTGGCCCAGCACCACGTCGCCTGGGGGAGCCCCACCGACCCCAACAAGGATGCCGCCCTCATCCTGGATGGCGAAACCGGCCGCGTCCTCTACTCCCGGAATGCCTACGCCGAGCGTCATCCGGCGTCACTCACAAAGATGATGACGCTCTACCTGCTGTTCGATGCGCTCAAGCACGGCCAGCTGACGATGAATTCGCCGATCTATGTATCCAGCCATGCCGCCAGCCAGCAGCCGACCAAGCTTGCCGTCAGCGCCGGCAACACGGTGCCCGTGGACATCGTCATCCGGTCGCTCGTGGTCCTGTCCGCCAACGATATGGCGGTCGCGGTGGCCGAAGCCCTTGGCGGCACCGAATCACACTTTGCCGAGTTGATGACGCAGAAGGCGCACGACCTCGGCATGCGCGATACATTCTATCACAACGCTTCCGGCCTGCCCGACAACCGCCAGATCACGACAGCCTCAGATCTCGGCATTCTGGCCCGGCACCTCGCCTACGATTTCCCCCAGTACTTCCGCTACTTCTCGTTGCCGGGTTTCTCATACGCCGGCCGCGTGCATCTCACCCATGACAATCTGATCGGGCGATACGCAGGCGCCGACGGTATCAAGACCGGATACACCTCAGGCTCAGGATTCAATCTCGTGTCGTCCGTCGTGCGCAACGGCGCCCATGTCATCGGCATTGTGATGGGCGGTTACAGCGCGCACCGCCGCGACATGGAGATGGTAAGGTTGCTCGATCAGACGTTCGTCCAGATCGCCGGCAATCCCACTCTTGTCGCGCACAACGATGTGCCGTGGCGCGGAACGACCAATAATGTGCAGGTGGCCTCACTCAGCGGGTTCCCGTTGTCCAGTTCCGACGTGAACGGCGCACAGGGCACGCAATACGCGTCGCTGCCGCCGCGCGGACAGGAAATGGATGAAGACGCCGCCGAGTCGGCCAGCGACACGGATGAGATCGGCAACATCATTCTTTCTGCGCCGAAGCCGCAGATCGGTCCGCCACCGGCCGCCAGGCAGCCCGCTCCGGCGCCGGCACAAGCTCCGGTCGTCGCGTCAGCACCGAGCCCGCCAAAACCCCAGCCGAACATTGCGATCGCGTCCGCGGCATCGGACAAGGCGATCCCATCGGTTGTCCCATCGCCGCGACCAAAACCGAACGCGCTGCTCGCCTCGATTCCAGCCGTCAAGCCCATTCCGCGTGAGGATGCCGCCCGCATCGTCCTTGCTGCCTATCATCCCGATTTCGTTCCGATGGTGACGCCAACACCGCGTGGCGGCCTTGCCGGCGACGGTCGCGTCGCCAGCCTCAGGCCGACGATGTCACCGGGCGCGTCCGCCGCCAGCATTGCACATTCGGCGCAGGCATCATCCAACGTGCAGGGCTGGACGATCCAGATCGGCGCGTTCGCGGATATGCCATCGGCGCGGGCGCAACTGGCCGCTTACGCGGAGCGCTCCATGGACATCCTTGGCCAGGCCGCGCGCATCATCATCCCGTTCCAGGGTGTAGACGGAAAAACCCTGTACCGGGCGCGCTTCGGCCCGTTCCCTGAGCAGGAGGCACGCGCCGTTTGTGCGACGCTCACCAACCGCGGCCAAACCTGCTTCGCCGCCACGATGGCGTCGCGGTAGCCGTCAGGATCCCAGCAGCACGTCTTTGGCTTCGTTGATCTTGGCTGCGAGGTAGTCGGTGCCGCCGCGGTCCGGATGAAGATTCAGCATCAGCTTGCGGTGGGCGGCGCGGATTTCGTCTTCGGTCGCACCAGGCTTCAGTCCAAGCACGCGGTACGCTTCGTCGCGCGACATGGCGGAACTGCTGCGCGAACGCGCGCGCGATTCTTCTTGTGACGCCTGCGTTCGCCAATCCGGGCCGAACCGGCGATCGAGATAGGCTTCCAGCAACCGAACGGTTTCGGGATCCTGTTCGACCGCCTGATACAGCCGATTTACGTCTGCGTCGGACAACGTGTCGAGTGACTTGCCCGAAAACGCACCTTTGAGGACACGCCCGCGCATCTCGCCGGTGTTATGGTCCAGCTCCATCTCGATCCACTCGGTCGAGACCCGCGTGGTCTGATCGCGCGACGCGCCGCCGCCTTGCGGAAAGTGCCAATGCGGCCAACCGCCGGGCCACACACGTCCGCCGGTGAAGAGGCCATACGCCATGCTGCCGAGTAGAACTGCCGCTGGCACAATTCCGCGCACCAGAAAGAACGCTGCCCCAAGCACCAGCGCGCCGGCGCCCAGATAGCGCACACCCTTCGCCAGGCTCTTCGGGTTGGCCCGCGTAAAGCCATGCAGCAGGATGAGAACGAGGATCAGCGAAAAGGCGCCGACCAGAACATCGATCATTCGGGTTTTGTGCCGATGGATCGCGCCAAGCGCAACACCTCGCCTCCAGTGACCTCAGCAAGTCGATTCAGCGCCGCGCCGCCGCCGGTCGCGTAGACGGCCGCAGCGCGGAGCAGCTCGCGCAACTGGCGCGCCGCTCCGGCATCGAAACGCGAATAGACGCCCTTGGTCAGCCGCGCCACTTCGCGGAACATGGCGGCGGCGTTCGGATCGTCGCCTTCCTGGAACATGAAGGCCGGCACGCCGAGCAATGCAAGCGCCGCAGCCTCTTTCGCCGCGATGTCCGGATTCTCCTCGAAGCAATCGCCGACATAGACCAGAGTGCCGACCTTCGCGCGGCGTGCTTCCTGCGCCGCGTGCTGCAGCACATGACGCAGCTGCGTGAACCCGCTGCGCGTGCGTACATCGCGCATCCGTGCCGCCAACGCCGACGGAGTCGTCGTCCAGGCGCTGGCTTCGAATTCGCCGCGTCCCCGGAAATAGACAAGCTGGACGGCAAGCCCGCCGATCGACTGGGCTACTTCGAACATGTCCGACTGGATTTCGCTCGCGAGGTCCCAGGTGGGCTGCCGGCTCATCGTGGCATCGACAGCGAAAATCAGACGGCCCTTCGCCTGCGCAAGCGTGGGCGTGCGTTTTGCTGCGTCTAGGAATGCCGCCACATCGTTCGACGAAGATCGCTTGGTTGGCAGCTTGGCCATGAAGCCCTCCAAAACCAATCTTGGCATTCGACCGCGAATTTCCAAGCACCCTTGGTGTCCTTCGTGCCCTTGGTGGTGCGCGCAAAATCACCACAAAGCACACCAAGAGCACCAAGAATTCAAACAGCCGCCGAAATGGCTGCGGCCTTCTGTTCCGGCAGCTTCAGAGCACGCACGAGGTCTCGGACTTCCTGCCGCGCCGCCACATGCGACATCGACATTGAGATGCCAAGCCCCGGTTGCGGCAGATCGAGCATCGTCAGGCCCATCGGAAACAGCTCGCGGAAGATGACGCGATCGCCAAATCCCGGCGTCACCCGGAATCCGATGCGCTGGGCAAGCGTGTTGATGGCCGTCGCCAGCCGCTTCTTATTGCGCGCCTCGGTCGAAGAGATGCGGTTGCGCATCACCACCCAATCCAGCGCCGGCTTGCGCGCCATCAACCGGCGCTTGCGGCATTCCCAGACGAGATCGCTGTATACGCTCGGCCCCTTGATCTCGAATGTCGCCGGGTCGATGCGCGCCAGCAGATCGAAATCGAGGAAACTGTCGTTCAGCGGCGTGACCAGCGTATCGGCCGCCGCATGCGCCGCGCGGGACAGCGCCGTATCCGCGCCCGGCGTATCGACGATGACGAAATCGAATTGCCGGCCCGCATCCGTCAGCGCCGATGCAAAGGCTTGCACTTCGTTTGAAGACGAACCGGCGCGGTCGATGGGAAGAACGAACGGGATTGGAATGTCGGCGGCCGCGCGCTTCGCCCATTCGGCGCGGTTTTCAAGATGGCGGCTCAGGCTCCGCTGGCGCACATCGAGATCGAGAATTCCGACGCGCTTGCCGTCCCGTGCCAGCGCCACCGCGACGTGGATCGCCGCCGTCGTCTTGCCGGAGCCGCCCTTCTCGTTGCCGAAGACGATCGTGTGCGCCATTCCCCCTGCGCGCTCCTTTAGATCCCGTCGTCGAGACCGCCCGCCATCAACGAGGCGTTGCCGCCCGCCGCCGTCGTATTCACAGTATAAGTCCGCTCGAGCGCGAAGCGTAGCAGATAGTGCGGCCCACCAGCCTTCGGGCCTGTGCCCGACAGGCCTTCTCCACCGAACGGCTGCACGCCGACGACCGCACCGATCTGATTGCGGTTGACGTAGATGTTGCCGACGTTGATCCGCTTGCGGATGTCCTGCGCTGTTGTTTCGATCCGGCTGTGGACGCCGAGCGTGAGGCCGTAGCCCGTGGCGTTGATGGCTTCGCACACCTTGTCGAGATGGCCGGCCGAATAGCGCACGACGTGAAGGACCGGGCCGAACACCTCCCGTTTCAGCTGGCCGATGGAATCGATGGCGAACACATGCGGCGGGAAGAACACGCCATTCTTCAGCTCCGGCGCCACCGGCAATTTGCGCAGCAGCTTCGCTTCGTGCGTCATGCGGTCCGCATGTGCCTGCAGGCCATCGCGGGCGTCTTCGTCAATGACCGGGCCGATATCCGTCGACAGATTGAACGGATCGCCGAGGCTGAGCTCGTCCATCGCGCCGAGGATCATCTCCTGCATCTTGTCGGCGGCATCATCCTGCAGGAACAGAACCCGCAGCGCCGAACAGCGCTGGCCGGCGCTGTCGAACGCGGACGTGTTGACATCGCGTGCGACCTGCTCGGGCAACGCCGTAGAATCGACAATCATCGCATTCATGCCGCCGGTCTCGGCGACGATGGCCGGCAATGCGCCGTCACGGGCGGCCAGTGCGCGGTTCAGAACGATGGCCGTTTCGGTCGAACCCGTGAACGCAATACCGGCCAGCCGCTGATCCGAGAGAACGATGCGGCCGATCTTCGATCCGCGCCCCGGCAACAGATGCAGGGCATCCGCCGGCACACCCGCCTGATGCATCAGGCGGACGGCTGCCGCTGCGATCAGCGGCGTTCGCTCGGCCGGTTTCGACAGCACGGGATTTCCGGCAGCCAGCGCACCACCCACCTGACCGATGAAGATCGCCAGCGGGAAATTCCACGGCGCCACGCAGAAGAACGGCCCGCGTCCATGCAGGGAAAGCTCGTTGGATTCGCCTGTCGGCCCGGGCAGCGCAATCGGATGCTCGAACTTCTCGCGCGCCTGCGCCGCATAGTAGCGCAGAAGATCGGCCGCTTCGCGAACTTCGCCCAGCGCATTGGGCAACGTCTTGCCGCCTTCGCGCACCGCCAGCGCCATCAGTTGCGTACGATTTTGTTCGAACAGATCAGCGGCGCGTTCGAGGATCTTCGCGCGCGCGTCGCCGCCCAGAGCATTCCAATCGTGATGCACGCGCACGCACGCATCGAGCGCCTTGCGGACATCGTCATCACTGACTTCCGCCACTTCGCCGATTTGCCGTGTCCGGTCGGAAGGATCGAACACTGGATGAGTGCCGCTGCCCGTCTCCTTGCCGCAGATGATCGGGTTTGCCGATTGCGGCTCGCGCAGGGAAGCCAGCATCGCCTCGCGCGCCGGCATCGCAAGGGCGGGATTGCTCCACAGGAACCCGGACGAATTCTTGCGGTCGGGCAAGAGGTCGATCGGCTTCGGGATGGACACGCTGCGATGCGGATGGCGCGATGCCAATTGCTCGACCGGATCGGCGATGATGGCGTCGATCGGCGCATCTTCGTCCGCCAGGCGATTGACGAAGGACGTGTTGGCACCATTCTCGAGCAGCCGCCGCACGAGGTACGCGAGCAGGTCCTCATGTGTACCGACCGGCGCGTAGATGCGCGTGCCGGCGCCCGGCGACGGCTTCTTCACCTCGCGGTAGAGTTCGTACAGCGACTCCCCCATGCCATGCAGGCGCTGATATTCGAAGTCGCTGCGCCCGGCCGCGAACACCTGGACGGCCGACAGCGTGTGCGCATTGTGCGTCGCGAATTGCGGATAGATGGCATCGCGGGCGGCCAGCAGCGCACGTGCGGCTGCAAGGTAGGACGTGTCGGTCGCCGCCTTGCGGGTGAACACAGGGTAGTCCGAAAGCCCCAGCTCCTGCGCACGTTTGATTTCGCTGTCCCAGTAAGCACCCTTCACGAGGCGTACCGGAATGCGACGGTTCTGGCGCTTCGCCAGATCGGCAAGCCACGCGATCACCGGCAGTGCTCGCTTCTGGTAACCCTGCACGGCAAGTCCCAATCCGTTCCAGCCGCGCAGCAAGGCCGCCTCGCCCATCGCCTCGAACACATCGAGCATGAGATCGAGCCGCTCGGCCTCTTCGGCGTCGATGGTAAGGGCCAGATTGGCTTCGCGCGCACGCGCGCCAAGCTCCACCAGTTGCGGCAGCAGCTCGCCGAACACGCGCTCGCGCTTGATCCATTCGTAGCGCGGATGCAGCGCCGACAATTTCACCGAAATGCTGGGCCGCTCGAAGATCGACTGATCAAGGTCGGGGAAGGCGCGCGCGATGGCTGCGAGCGCATCACAGTACGAGGCGTAGTAGCGCGCCGCGTCGTGCTTCGTGTACGCGGCCTCACCCAGCATGTCGAAGGAAAAACGATAGCCTTCCTTCACGCGCTCACGCGCTTCCTTCAGCGCCTCTTCGATATTGCGGCCGAGCACGAATTGCCGCCCGAGAATGCGCATCGCATAGGTGATGGCATTGCGGATGACCGGCTCGCCGGATCGCGACACCAGCTTCTTCCAGATGCCCTGCAAATCCCATTTCGCCGTCTGATCCAGCTTGATCACGCCGCCGGTCAGCATGAGAGCAAAGGTCGAGGCGTTGACGAACAGCGAATCCGACTGGTTCATGTGACTGGCCCAGTCGCCCGTGCTGATCTTGTCCTTGATGAGCTTGTCGGCCGTGGCGGCATCGGGAACGCGCAGCAGCGACTCCGCCAGGCACATCAGCACCACGCCCTCTTCGCTCGAGAGCGCATATTCCTGCGTGAAGGCGTCGATGCCGCTGCGCCGGTCGCGGGCGGCCCGAATGCGCGAGACGAGTTCACCGGCCAGTGCTTCGGTGGCGGCGCGCTCGCCTGGCGACAGGCGCGCTTTCCGGATCAGGTCTTCGGTGATGGTTTCCTCGTCGGCGAGGAAGGCCTCAGAAATCGCTTTGCGGAGGGGAGAGGTCATGCGCCGATGTGTGCTGGAATCGCGCGGCGAATTCTAGCCCCTAGCCGGTGTCCCGCGCTAATGTCGCGGCATGGCGAATAGCCCTGAAATCCTGGCGACCGTGGCGGATTTGCGCCGTTGGCTGGCTCGACGGCGCGCGTCTGCATCGCGTGTTGGCCTTGTGCCAACCATGGGGGCGCTCCATGCGGGGCATCTGAGCCTCGTCCGCGAGACGAAGGCGCGGTGCGGATCGACGGTGGTCAGCATCTTCGTGAACCCCACCCAGTTCGGTCCCAACGAGGATTTTGCCCGCTATCCCCGCACCTTCGAGTCCGACTGCGCCAAACTTGCCGGCCTCGCCGACGCCGTCTTTGCGCCTTCGGTGGCCGAGATGTATCCGCAAGGCTTCGCGAGCCGGATCGAGGTCGGCGGTCCCGCACTCGGCCTGGAGGCGGATTTCCGGCCCCACTTCTTCTCGGGCGTCGCCACCGTGGTGGCGAAGCTCCTCATCGCAGTGGTGCCCGATGAAGCGACCTTCGGGGAGAAGGATTATCAGCAGCTGCTCGTGATCCGCCGTCTCGCGGCAGACCTTGGACTGCCGATCGAAATCCGCGCCGGCGCCACGATGCGAGAGGAAGACGGGCTCGCGATGTCATCGCGAAACGCGTATCTCTCGCCCGGTGAACGCGAGGTCGCTGGCCGACTGAACAAGATTCTCTGGATGGGTGCCAAGTCAGCGAGAGACAAGGTTCCATTGCCTCAGGTTGAAACCGAAACCGTCGCGAGGTTGCTCGGCGCGGGATTCAGTTTGGTGGACTACGTCGCCATACGCGACGCAGACACGCTTGCTGCAATTGAAGAGTTGGAGCGCCCCGCCCGCATTCTCGTCGCCGCCAAGGTCGGGGGCACGCGATTGATCGACAATCTGCCAGTCTAGTTCGGCTGCTTCAAAGCAATCCAAGCGCGGCCAGCTCAGCGCGCAGCTGCGGCGACAGGCCCTTCCCGCCTTTCATCGCTCGTGCATCGGGCGGTGCATCCTTCTCCGCCAGATAACGCCATCCCTGAAACGGGCTTCTGTGGCGCGGCATGACGGGGACAAGCGTTGGTTCGTACACCAATCCGCAATGCGGCACGCCGTTTTTCACCATCGGCTTGAGCGCGATCAGCTTCTGTCGCACCGAGATCTGCCCCTTGATGACCCAATAGAGCGAACCGCCGTCGAGCAGCTCGTCGGCGCGCTTGGGCGTCATGCGTGTGACATGCACAAGCTCCGGCGGCTTGCGCTTTTTCTTCAGGTCGGCAAGGCGCCGCTTCTGCCAGTCGGCGAGATCTTCGATGGACTCCGCGCCGACGCACAGCTTGATGAGATGCAAGGTCATGCCGCTTCGTTTCTCGGCTTGGCAAACCGGACGATGACAGCACCTTCGTTCACCTGATCGCCGGGCGAAACATCGACGGTCGCGATGAGAGCATCGGCAGAGGCCGACAGCGTGTGTTCCATCTTCATCGCCTCGAGCACGGCAAGCGCTGCACCTCGTTTCACGGTTTCACCCGGCCGTACCAGCACCTGAATGACCTTGCCGGGCATTGGCGCGGTGACGCGATCCGATGCACTGCCCTGCTCGTCCGCTGCCGCGAACGGATCAAAGAGCGACAGGGTCCACGTCTCGCCACGATCGAAGACAGCGATGTCGCCAGACTTGAGGCGTACGGCGTTCCGGTGGGTTTCGGCAGGCGCCGCGTCGGCCATCTCGAGTGTACCATCGTGGCGGCGGACCAAACGAACCGATTTGCGATGACCCCCTACCGTGAAATCGACGGTCTCGCGGGCTTCGCCGACCAGACGAAAGCCGTCCTCACGATCCCACGGGTCCGCGGAACGGTGCGCCCGCTCCCTCTCTTGAATGAGGAACATGGCGGCTTGCGCGAGCAGGTGCAGCGACGGGTCTGACTTCGGTGGAATGAGTTGGGCCTGATGGCGCGGGATGAAGCCGGTGTCGATGTCGCCGGCGACAAAATCCGGATGCTTCAAGGCGCGAATAAGAAAGGCGGTGTTGGTGCGCAAGCCTGCGATCTGTGCCTCTTCCAAAGCATGCGCAAGTTTCGCCGCCGCAGCCTCTCGCGTTTCGGCATGCGCGATCACCTTGGCGATCATGGGATCGTAGAACGGGCTCACCGCATCGCCTTCGCGCACACCGGAATCCACGCGCACCACACTCTCGGGCAGATGCAAGCGCTCCAGCGTGCCGGTAGAGGGCAGAAAATCGTGCTGCGGATCTTCCGCATACAGCCGCGCCTCGATGGCGTGGCCGTTCAGACGAATATCCTTCTGTGCCAGCGGCAGCTTTTCGCCGGACGCCACGCGCAGCTGCCACTCAACAAGATCGAGCCCGGTGATCGCCTCAGTCACGGGATGCTCGACCTGCAGTCGCGTGTTCATTTCCATGAACCAGAAGCGGTCCGCTTTCAGCCCTTCCGATGCGTCGGCAATGAACTCGACTGTGCCCGCTCCAGAATAGCCGACAGCCTGCGCCGCCTTCACTGCTGCCTCGCCCATCTTGGCGCGCATCGCAGGCGGCATGCCTGGCGCGGGCGCCTCCTCGATCACTTTCTGATGGCGGCGCTGTAGCGAACAATCACGCTCGAACAGATGCACGGCATGGCCGTGATTGTCGGCGAACACTTGCATTTCGATGTGACGGGGGCGCGAAACATATTTCTCGATCAGCACGCGATCGTCGCCGAACGCCGACGCGGCTTCGCGCTTGGCGCCTTCCACAGCGGCGGCGAACTCCCTCTTCGATTCCACACGGCGCATGCCCTTGCCGCCGCCGCCGGCAACCGCCTTGATGAGCACGGGATAGCCGGTCCGCTCCGCTTCTTCCGCAAGGCGCTTGGGCGACTGGTCCTCGCCGAGATAACCCGGCACCACCGGTACGCCGGCTTTCGCCATCAGCGCCTTGGCCTGGTCCTTGAGTCCCATCGCGCGAATGGCGGAGGGCGGCGGGCCGACGAACAAGATGCCGGCCGTGGCGCAGCTTTGCGCGAACTCTGCATTCTCGGACAGGAAGCCGTAGCCGGGATGGATGGCCTCAGCAGCGGTCTGCATCGCGGCGGCGAGAATGGCATCGCTCTTGAGGTAACTTTCGCGGACCGGCGGCGGGCCGATACGCACCGCCTCATCGGCCATTTCCACATGCAGCGCATGAGCGTCGGCGTCGGAGTAGACGGCGATCGTCCGGATGCCGAGGCGGCGCGCGGTGCGGATGACGCGGCAGGCGATTTCACCGCGATTGGCGATCAGCAGGCTCGAGAACATCGCCAAAGCTTATGCAACAGAGCGCGCGGCCTTTTCCAGCCGCGCGGCCTGCCGATCCGCAGGAATTTGGCAGCAGCGGCCCTAGTGGGCGTGCGCCGCCTTTGGCAGCACCTTGGTCTTCACGATGAAGAAGATCGCGATCACGAACAGGTAGCCGAGATAAAGCGCCAGCGCGGTTTTCCAGTAGGACAGCTCCGCCAGGTTCGACGGCAACCCGGCGCGGCTTTGGTTGGCAAGCACCGGGATCATCACCTCGGCCACGAGATGGACCACCGTGGCTCCCAGCGCGACGGCCCACAGCCGCTTCCAGCTCGAGAGCATGTAGGCCGCCACCAACGCGATAATCAGACCCAGCGCGGCATTGACGTGGAGAAAGCCCTCCCGCACGCCACCGATGAAAAACGTCAGAAATTCATGCAGATAGTACGAGACCTGGTCCATGGACTCCCCCAGAACGGATCAATCGATGGTAAACAACGCATAAACCAGTCGGAGTATCCCGGTACCCGGAAACAAACAGGGCGGCCGAAGCCGCCCCATTCACCAGTCTCTATCTTGGTCCGCTTAGTGGACGACGCGATTGCCGGTGCCCCACCAAGCCGGATCGGGCTGGCCGAAATTCGCGATGTAGGGCGC
>DATIYG010000212.1:0-5074 GCA_035517755.1 Rhizomicrobium sp.
GCCAGGTGATCCCGGTAGTGAACAATGAAGCGGTCGATCAGCGCCTCGGTCCGCTCGGGCGACGGCCGCGCGCCAGTCCGCGCGAAGGCTTCGCCCATCATCAACCGGGCGCCATGGCCGACCAGGTGGCGGAGATCGCCGATATCGGCCGGCCGCCGGCCCTCCTCAACCAGCACGGCGTTGAGCGCGTTCAGGATGTCCGGCGCTGTCTCCACCAGGGTGCCGTCGAGGTCGAAAATGAGTGCGGGAAGGGCCATGGTCGGAATCGGTAACGAATCGGGCGGCAATATACCGTTGCAAATCGTCATTTGGCCCCAAATGAGGGGCAGGATATCGGCGCTTGGGTCGATTTTCGCAAACATGAGACGATGGAGCGATGGCGCATCGCGCAGGCATCATTCTGGCGGCTGGCGAAGGCAAGCGGATGAAGTCCGCACTGCCGAAGGTGATGCACAATGTCGCCGGCCTGCCGATCCTGGGCCATGTCATTGCGGCGATGCGCGGTGCCGGCATCGGCAGGATCGTGGTCGTGACATCGCCCGGTGGCGCGGCGGTACGCGACTACGCGGCATCGCTTGGTGCGGAGTCCGTCATCCAGGAGCAGCAGCTCGGGACCGGCCATGCGGCGGCGTGCGCCGAACCGCTGCTGGGCAAATTCGATGGCGCATTGGTGGTGACCTATGGCGACATGCCGCTGGTGACGCCGGAGCTGTTCGAGCAATCGTTCGAGACGCAAACCCGCGCCGGAATGGCGATCGTGGCGTTCGAGTCCGGCAGCAAGGCGTACGGCCGTGTGATCGCGACGAACGGCATTCTCGACCGCATCGTCGAGTATCGCGACGCCAACGAAGAGGAACGCAGAGTCCGCCTGTGCAATGCCGGAATCCTGGCGGCGGAGGCCAAGGCGTTCTTCCGCTGGGCGGCGAAACTCGAGAACAAGAACGACCAGCGCGAATTCTATCTGACGGATGTGCCGAACTTCGCCAAACGCGATGGCGTGCGCTGCGGCGTGGTGGACGTGGCCGAAGAATTGGCGATGGGTGTGAATTCCCGCGCCGAGCTGGCCGCGTGCGAGGCCGTCATGCAGCGGCGGCTGCGATCACGCGCGCTGGACAACGCCGCCGGTTTAATCGCGCCGGAGACGGTGTTCCTGTCGCATGACACCGTGCTGGAGGCGGATTGCCGCGTCGGGCCCTATGTCGTGTTCGGCTCGGGCGTCACGGTGAAGAGTGGCGCCGAGATCAAATCCTTCACACATATCGAAGGTGCGGTGATCGAAGGCGGCGCGGTCGTCGGGCCCCATTCGCGCCTGCGTCCCGGCGCGGTGATCGGAGAGAACGCCCATATCGGCAATTTCGTCGAAGTGAAGAATTCCCGCATCGAGAAGGGCGCCAAGGCCAATCATCTCGCCTATCTGGGCGATTCGCGCGTGGGCGCGGGTGCCAACATCGGCGCGGGCACCATCACCTGCAATTACGACGGCTACGACAAGCACCACACGGATATCGGCGCCGGTGCCTTTATCGGATCGGATACGACCTTGGTCGCACCGGTGAAGGTGGAGGATGGCGCGTACATTGGCGCCGGCAGTGTCATCACCAAGGATGTGGCGAAGGATGCCCTCGCCGTGACTCGCGCCGAACAGAAGGAAAATCCCGGCTGGGCCGCCTCCTTCCGGGCGCGCAAGAAGGCCGCGAAGGCCAAGAAGGACAAATAGGATGTGCGGCATTGTCGGCATCGTCGGAAAAGAGAACGCAGCGCCGCTGATCCTCGAGGCACTGAAGCGGCTGGAATATCGCGGCTACGATTCCGCCGGCATCGCCACGCTGGAGAATGGTCACATCGCGCGCCGCCGTTCGCCCGGCAAGCTCTCCAACCTCAGCAAGATGCTGGCGGCCGATCCGCTGATGGGACGCACGGGAATCGGCCACACCCGCTGGGCGACGCATGGCGCGCCGACGCAGGTGAACGCGCATCCGCACGCCTCGGATCGCGTGGCCGTGGTGCACAACGGCATCATCGAGAATTTCCGCGAGCTGCGCGGGGAACTCTCCGCACTCGGCCACAAATTCGAGACCCAAACCGATACCGAAGTGGCCGTTCACCTCGTCACGCAATTCTTGCGCGAAGGCGATGCGCCGCTGAAGGCTGCTTCGAAAGCGTTCAAGCGGCTGGAAGGCGCGTTCGCGCTCGTCGTCATGTTCAGGGACGATCCGGATTTGCTGGTGGCCGCGCGGCGTGCGAGCCCGCTTGCCATCGGCCATGGCGACGGCGAAATGTTCATCGGCAGCGACGCCTTCGCGCTGGCGCCGTTCACCCGCCGCGTGACCTATCTGGAAGATGGCGACTGGGCGGCGGTGCGGCCGGTCGGCGCTGTGATCTACGATTCGAACGATCGGCCAGTCGAGCGGCCGATGCGCGTGACATCCGTTGGCGCATCGCTGGTGGACAAGGGCAATCACCGCCATTTCATGGCGAAGGAGATCTTCGAGCAGCCGGAAGTCATCGCCCACACGCTGAACGCCTATATCGATCCGCTGAACGAAACCGCGGCGCTGCCGAAAACCGCGTTCGACTTCGCCAAGCTGCCGAAGGCCACGCTGATCGCCTGCGGCACGGCCTATTACGCGTGTTCGCTTGGCCGCTACTGGTTCGAGAAGCTGGCGAAACTTCCGGTGGAAGCCGACGTCGCATCCGAATTCCGCTACCGCGACGCGGTGCTGCCCAAGGGCGGGCTCGCCATGTTCGTGTCGCAATCGGGCGAAACGGCGGACACGCTGGCCGCGCTCCGCCATTGCCGCTCGCTCGGTCAGTCCATCGCGTCCATCGTCAACGTGCCGGAGAGCACCATCGCGCGCGAAAGCGACACGGTGTTTCCCACCCATGCGGGACCCGAGATCGGCGTCGCGTCGACCAAGGCATTCACCTGCCAGATGTCGGTGCTGGCGTCGCTGGCGATTGCCGCCGGCCGGGCGCGCAGCGTGCTTTCCCGCGAACAGGAACAGCGCCACGTGCGCACGCTTCTGGAGACGCCGCGCCTCATCAATCAGGTCCTCGGCGACGACGACAAGTTCGAAGCCATCGCGCAGGAATTGGCCAAGGCTCAGGACGTGCTGTTTCTCGGCCGCGGAGTCTCGTACCCCATCGCACTGGAAGGCGCGCTGAAGCTGAAGGAAATCTCCTACATCCACGCCGAGGGCTATGCCGCCGGCGAGATGAAGCACGGCCCCATCGCGCTGATTGACGAGAAAGTGCCGGTGATCGTGGTGGCCCCGTCCGATGCGCTGTTCGAGAAGACCGTCTCCAACATGCACGAGGTGATGGCGCGCGGCGGCCGCGTGATCCTCATCTCCGACAAGCGCGGCATCGAGCTGGCCGGCGACAATGCCTGGATGCGCATCGAAGTGCCGGAGATCGATCCCCTGTTCGCGCCGCTGATCTACGCCGTGCCGGTGCAGCTGCTCGCCTACCACGCCGCCGTCATCAAGGGCACGGATGTCGACCAGCCGCGCAACCTCGCGAAATCCGTGACGGTGGAATGAACCGTCTAAACTCGGTCAGGACGCGGTTTCACCGGAAGCCGGGGCCGATAGCAGCCCTCGTACCAGACCACAGCAGAACAATTGAACAATGGTTTTCCACCGTCACTGAGGCGTGATAGCGGAAGGTAGGCATGCGGCAACGCACCGCGACCGCCCAATGCTATAACGAGGCGGTCCATAAATTGTCTCAGCTGCGCATTCGTCCGCGCATGTATTTCAAAACTGTCTGCCATGAGGCCTTCACCGCGCAACGAATCTTTGCGGAATGGAGTCGTAATCTCAAACTTGCAGACCGTCGGTTCGCAATTCCGCCGATAGTTCAAACACCATCCGTCGCTGCAGGCGCGGTCCATGAACAGTCCATTGACGATTTTGAAGCTGTCCGACTCCAAGGCGTCGATTTCGACGCCGCGACGTTTTACGGCTTCCTGGCTGAAGCCATGATCCTTCGTCACCACCATGGAGGACATTTTGGTGATCTCCAGGTCGTGCTGGCTGATGCACAGGCTGGCGACGACGAGGGCGCAAATCGGATGCATAGCGGAAGGTTGGACTATCATGATCGGGTTGACAATCTGGCCATCTGATGGCCATAATTCTGGCCATGAGCAGCCACAGCATCGCGGAAACCAAGGACAAGCTGTCCGAGCTGATCTCCCGCGCCGAAAAAGGCGAGGAAATCACGATCACTCGTCATGGCAGGCCGGTCGTCCGGTTTACACCGATCTCCGCTCCCGCCGGCCGGATGACCGACGCGGACCTTGACTGGATCGCCAAACGGCGGGTCGGGCGCGGCCGGCCGAAAGAAAACGCTGGTGAGTTCGTTTCGCGAATGCGCGACGAGGATTGGGCTCGTTGAGCGTCTACCTCGACGCCAGTGTTCTTGTCGCGCTTTTTTCGACCGATACATTCACCACAGCCGCAGATCGCGCGTTTCGCGGCCGAACCTTGGCGGTTGTGGTAAGCGATTTCGCCGCCGCCGAATTTGCGTCCGTTATCGCTCGGCGCTTTCGAAACAAGGAGCTGACAAAATCCGATGCCGTCGCGGCATTCGCGGCATTCGACGGGTGGCACGCGCGCGCACCGGCCCGTGTGGAGGTCTTTTCCGCCGATGTTCGTGCAGCATCAGTCAGCGTTCGCCAGCTCACGGCGAATTTGCGGGCTCCGGATGCGATTCATCTGGCAATCGCGCGGCGGGTCGGCGCTGAGCTTGCAACGTTTGATTCCAAGATGGCTTCCGCAGCGGCGGCTTCCGGTATCAAGATATTCCCTCTATGACTCACGCACGGACAATCAGGCCATGACCGAATCCGATCCGGCCCTTCTCAAACGCGCTGCTGCGGCCCGCGCGCTCGACTTCGTCGAGAGCGGCATGAAGGTGGGCCTGGGCACCGGCTCCACGGCCGAAGCCTTCCTCGATGTGCTGGCGCCGCGGGTGAAGGGCGGGCTCAACATCACGGGCGCCGCCACCTCCGAGCGCACGGCCATCAAGGCGAAGAATCTGGGCATCCCCATTGTGCCGCTGGAGCAGC
>DATIYG010000213.1:0-15683 GCA_035517755.1 Rhizomicrobium sp.
TGCGCGCTGGTGTCGCCCCAGATGTTCCCGAGATCGACATTCACGTGCGAGATCGAGTCGGAGAACGTGATCTGGCCGTTGACGATCTGGCTGCCGCCGTCAGTCGATCCGTCTGCGAAGCTGTGGCTCAGAGGCAGGATCGCTAGAGCTGTAGTAGCTGTAAGGATCTTGGCGACGCGGTTCATAGGGTCTCTCCTGAGGAACGGTGGTTGCGGTCATCACGCGAGCATTGCCGGCGTACGGTGCGGGCGCATTGTTGGCGACGTAAGGCGCCGGTGCTGCCGAAGCCGGAGGTGGATCGCCGGGTCCGGCGAGCGGATCGGCGGCGCTGCCGATGACGGAGGCGCACGATCCCGGCGGGACCTTGTAGAGGCGCGACACCATCTCCAGCGTCGCGCGTTCGATCACCGAGCGCACCGCCAACTGGATCGGCTCGAGTGCGCTTTCGCCGGCGCTGGCATCGAGGAAGGTGTGGCCGAGGAAGTCGAACACGCCGGCCTGTAACTGCTTGCCGATGATCTGCTTCTGATACGATGTCACATCCACGACTTCGAGCGTGTTGGTGTCGACCAGGCGAAGATCGAGGCCGATGTTCATGACGTAGCTGTTGATGCCGGCCATGCCCTTCACGCCGTCGCTCGACGTCTGTCCGCCATCGGCACTGGCGCCGACCGAACGGATGTTGAAGTTGAGCTCGGTGATGCCGCCGACCAGGTAGTAGTCGGAGCCGGGGATCGAGCCAGCATAGATCTTGCGATAATCGGCGGGAGCGCCCGGCGGGCCCTTCTCATCGCCGATCAGCTTGTTGTTGGCGTATTTGAGTTCGAGCTCCGCAATCGATGTATCGAAGCGCTCGACCAACGGAACGCCCGCCTTGGCCAGCGCCGACATCGCCATCAGCGCGCCGCCAGCCGTAATCTTGCGCCCGCTGTTGTCGGATTCGGACTTGCCCGTGTAGTCGGCGATCTGCCCGACCGCGATACGCAGTGGCCTGCGAGAGGTGTAACCCACCATGCAGCGAAGCGCGTCCGAGTAGGGCGTTTCGTTGGCGATGACGGGCGAGCCGCCGATCGGTGCCGTGTAGCGGCCGGTTTCGTCCGGCTCGCTGCTGATGCAGCCTGAAAGCGCGATTGCTGTGGCGAGCAGCAATGGCATTGCGAGAAATCTACGTCCGCGCGAAGTCATGGGATGGGGCTCCCCTCTCTTCTCAATCCTACTGACCGTTCACTTCGGTCGTAGCGTTCTGGTCACCGTTGTTGGTCTGATGCGAATTCACGATCACCGTGTTGCCGGTTCCGACCGTCACCACGTTCAGCGAGTTGCCGATGGCCTGCGACGTGGCGATCACGCCGCCGCCGCCGAACCCGACGCCGCCGCTGTTGAGCGTCGTGCCGGCGTTTACCGCGCCCATCGAACTCATCTGCTGCGTGCTGGCACCGCCCATGTTCGAGCTGGTGAAAACGCCATTGACGACGGACAGATTGCCGTTGGCGTCGCGCAGCGAGGGATCGATGGCCTGGTTCGACTGGCCGGCCGTCATGCCGTAGGGGTTGTTGTAGTCGGAGGCGCTGCTGCCGCCATCGGCGCGAGCCGCAACGGTTGCTGCAAGCAACACGACTGCCGTCAGTCCAGCCTTGTAAAAGGAATGCGTCATGGCATTGCCTCCTGTTCCGCGAACGGATCACAGCAACGGCCATGCCATCGATTGGCGGGCGGGTTCCCGCGCTTCTGTGCCGTAGCGGGACGGAGCAATCGTTTACGGCCAGGCAGCAGCCTTGAAGCGGCCGCAGGACTGCCTAGATCAGTGACGTACAATAACGGAGGAGCCGATGTCGGATCCCGCAAATGGCGCCCAAGCGGTGCAGCCGCCTCACGAAGCCAAGGCACCGTTTCCCTTTGTCCGCCTGTTTTATGCGCTGGGTTACGGCTTCCTCGCCTATTTCGTACTGATGCTGTTGTTCGTGCTGGCCATCGTGCAGTTTGTGGTGCTGGCGATCAATGGCCGCATTAACGAAGAACTTCGCCACTTCTGCCTCAATCTGGTGCAGTATCTGTGGGAATTGGTCGCCTACATCACCTTCGTGCGCGATGAGCAGCCCTTCCCGATCGGACACTTCCCACGACAGACGTCTGCCTAGAGAGGGCCATGCGGCCCTTCCGGCGTTCGAGCTTGCGCCGGAGCGCCTGCATCTGAATCACGGATCGTTCGGCGCGGTGCCGCGCAGCGTGCTGGCCGAGCAGCAGAGCTGGCGCGAGCGGTTCGAGCGCGATCCGACCGGCTTCTATCATTATGAATATCCGGGACTGGTGCGGGACAGCGCCACCGTCGCCGCGCGGTGCTTCGGCGGCGAAGCCAAAGACTGGGTCTTTTGCGAGAACGCCACGGTTGCGGCGAATTCCGTGCTGGCGTCGTTCCCGTTGCGACCGGGCGACGAGGTTCTGGTCACCTCGCATGGTTACGGTGCCGTGGTGAAGGCGGCGAAGGTCTGGGCCGAACGCCGCGACGCAATCCTCAAGACGATTCCGTTTCCACCCGTTGTCGAGAGCCGAGACCAAATCGTGGAGTTGGTGACAGCCAGCTTCACCGGCCGATCACGCCTGTTGATCATTGACCACATCACCTCGGCGACTGCGCTGGTTCTTCCCGTTGAGCAGATTGTCCGCAAGGCCCACGATTCCGGCATCGCCGTGCTGGTGGATGGAGCGCATGCGCCAGGCCAGCTTTCGCTTGACGTTCCCGCGATCGGCGCCGACTGGTACACCGGCAACGCCCACAAATGGTTCTTCGCCCCGCGTGGGTGCGGCCTGTTGTGGACCCGGCCGGACCATCAGGACACCACGCTGCCGGCCGTGCTGTCGCATGGAACGGATCGCGGCTACACAGCCGCCTTCGATTGGGTCGGTACCCGTGACGCCTCGCCCTGGTTCTGTCTTGAGGCAAGTGCCGCCGCCCACGAATCGTTTGGCGGCGCCACCCTGATGATTCGAAATCGAGACCTCGCCACGCAGGCCGGCCAACTCTTCGAGCAGCAATTCCCCGCCCGGGTGACGGCTCCTCCGGAAATGCGCGGCAGCATGGTATCACTGGATCTTGGTCATTTCGCAGATGCAGCGGAGCGCGCTCCGCGGTTGCGGCTCGCGCTGCACGAACGAGGCATCGTGGCGCCGGTTTCCGCTCTCGACGGCCACGTTTACCTGCGGCTTTCGGCTCAAATTTACAACGAGATGGCGGACTACTCGTCCTGTGCGTCTGCCCTAAGCGAGCTGGGTTTGGCGCGCCGCAACTAGAGTCTTCACAACCGAAAGTCGCGTTGCATCAGCCTGTTAAGACAGTGTGGCTTTCCGGCGACAATTCCTGCCAATTGACAGTTCGTCAGGCAATCTTCTTGCCGGTTCAAGGGCCTTACGCCACTCTTTCGCACGAAGAAATAGGCCATGTCGCCCTACGTCGCGGGTGCCGGTGGCAAGAGGGGGTTCGCTCTGAGAGGCGAATCCAAAACGGGGAGCTCAGAGATGATTTTGCAACGTCGGCCCGGCCGTGGCCTTTCCATTATGGGTGCACTTCTTCTTTCCAGCGCGCTGGCAGCGCCGGCGTTCGCCGAAATCGAAGAGGTGGTCGTCACCGCGCAAAAGAAGTCGGAAGATATCCAGCGCGTGCCGATTGCAGTGTCCGCCTTCAGTGGGCAGGACCTTGCCGCGCACCAGATCGAACAGTTCAAGGATCTGCAGTTCCAGATTCCGTCGGTCACATTTACCAACGGCAACTTCGGCGGCGCAAACTTCCAGATCCGCGGTATCGGATCGGCGGCGGTCGCCATCTCCGGTGACGCCGGTGTCGCCACCAACGTCAACCAGTTCTATCTCGCCGCACCTCCGCTGACGAACGCGACCTATTACGACGTCGCTCAGATCCAGGTGCTTCGCGGACCGCAGAGCACGCTGTGGGGACGCAACGCGACCGGCGGCGCCATCGACATCGAGACGGCCAAGCCTGACCTCGACAATTTCGGTGCCGACCTCGAAGGCACCTTCGGCAACTACGACGCCCAGGAAGTCCGGGCGATGGCGAATATGCCGATCATCGACGGACAGCTGGCGGCACGCGTTGCCCTCTTCTGGGAAAACCGCGACGGCACCGTCGATAACCTGTTCAACAAGTTCTACGGCAAGACGCCCGGCGTCGCCGACAGCGTCGACAGCCGCAACGATTATTCGTTCCGCGGATCGATGCGCTGGGAGCCGACGTCGAACACCACGGTCGACTTCATGGTGCAAACCGCACATGAAGATGACAGCCGCGTTCGCGGCCAGGTGCAGCTCTGTCACCGTGACCCGTCGGGCATCCTCGGTTGCTTGCCGGATTCGTTGCGCGCCCAGGCTTTGAACGGCAACGCGACGTTGGGCGTCGTTCTCGACAGCAACGTGACCCTGGGCGATCCGCTGGCGCTGTTCGATGTCACGGGCCCCGGCGCTTGCACCAACCCGGCCGATCCGGCGACGTGCGGCGAAGGCGCGGGCGCCAAGGTTCCGAACAGCTTGCGGGCCGTGTCGACGGACTTCACGCCGACCAACCACAACAACGACACGCTGGCGATCATGCACTGGAACAATCGCTGGACAGACTGGCTGTCGAGCGATGCGACCCTCGGCGTCGATCGCAACAGCTATGAGAGCCGCGAAAGTTACTTCAACAGCGCTGGCGATGCCTTCTCGCAATACAGCCCGACCTGCCTGCAGCTGTTTCTTGTGAGCAGTGGGGCGGACAACACCTGCACACCGATTCCGGGCCTCGATCGTCTCACGGCCGCCCAATTGATCTTCGGCAGCATCGCGCCCCAGAACTTCTCGACGTTCTTCGGACCGAATCTGGGACGCCTGCAGGAATCGGGTGTCGGAAACAACGGCATTATCGGCGGCAATGTCCGTTCCGTTTCGGATCGGCTCGAGACGGATGACGCGTCAATCGGCGCCAGCCGCAACTGGTCGGCCGAATGGCGATTCCAGACGAACTTCACCGGCCCGCTCAATTTCCTGCTCGCCGGCTATCACCTCGAGCAGACCGCAGACGCGAAGTACTTGGTGATGTCGAATGCCCTGGATTATTTCGGCATCATCTATGCTGGCGGCAACGGCCAGGACGGCACGGTCCTGGGGCCGACGTTCTATGAAAACAACAGCAAGAAATACAGCTTGACCTCGAACGCGGTCTTTGCCGAAGGCTACTACGACGCGATCCCCGACGAGCTGAAGTTCACGGCAGGTGCTCGCTATACAAGCGACGACAAGGGTTACGTGTCGCGTCAGACCTTGCTCGAGACGACGATGAACACGTACGGGGCATGCCCGGTAAACCTGGGTCCGACCTGCACGGCGTTTATGCCGATCGGCACGACGGACTGGAACACGTTCCTCAACAACAACAACTTCGATGCCGATGCTCACGGCACCGCAGCGCTGTTCTTCCCCGATCCCAATCCGGGCATCCAGAACTTCGTGGCGCAGAGGGGCACATTCGATGCCTGGACCGGACGCGCGCTGGTCAACTGGACTCCGAAGACGGATTTCACCGATCAGACGACGGTCTACCTCTCCTATTCGAGAGGCTATCGTTCCGGCGGCTTCAATCCTCCGTCCTTCACGCACTCCTTCGCGCAGACCTTCCAGCCCGAAACGATCGACGCTCTGGAACTCGGCACGAAGAACACGCTGTTCGGAGACCTGCAGGCAAACCTGACGGGCTGGTACTATGACTATAAGGGCTACCAGATCTCCGAAATCGTGGACCGAACCTCGGTCAACCTGAACGTCAACTCGAAGCTGTACGGCGTCGAGGGTGAGTTCTTCTGGGCGGCAACCGATCAGCTGCAGTTCAACATGAACTTCGGTTACACCCACTCGGCGCTCGACAACACCCAGCTTGTCGACACGCGCGATCCCACAGCCGGGATGCCGAACGTCACGCTCGTCAAGGACTCGACGAACGGCGCCAACTGCGTGATCACCAACGATCCGGGCTTCCCGAGTGCGGAGGCTATCGGTCTGGTCCTCGCGCCGCCGACGCCGACGCCGGGCGTGTTCGCCTCGGGCTACAGCCCGCACAACGCGCCGTATTGCGCCATGAACGACGCGGTGTTCCAGGCGCTGGTTGCAAGCGGATTGCCGCCGAGCCTGCAGGGTCACTACCACCTGTTCGCCGGTATTCCGAAGAACCTGACTGGCAACCAGATGCCGTTGACGCCGCCTTGGACGGTGAGCATCGGCGCCCAGTACACGATGCCGCTTAGCAACGACTACAATCTCGTGGCGCGCGTCGATTACTACTGGAAGGACACGATGTGGGCCCGTATCTGGGAAGACGGCGCGGACAAGATCAAGCCGTGGGGCATCATGAACGCCCAGATCCAGCTCAACGCGCCTGACAATCTCTGGTACGGCCGCTTCTGGGTCCAGAACGTGTTCGACGACGACAACATCACCGGCGAATATGTGACCGACCCGACCTCCGCCCTGTTCACGAATGCGTTCGTGACGCAGCCGCGGACCTACGGCATCACGCTCGGCATGCACATCTAGGCCGGGTGCCGTTCAACGATCAGGGCGCCGGGAAACCGGCGCCCTTTTCGTTTGTTCAAGCCGCACGGACGTGCTTGGCTCCGGAGTCGCGGCTGCCATCCGGAGGAATGCCATGGAAATTCGCAATCTGGGCCGCTCTGGCCTGCGCGTGTCGCTGGTCGGACTTGGGTGCAACAATTTCGGAATGCTCGACATCGAGTCCTCGCGCAAGGTGATTCACCGTGCGCTCGATCTCGGCATTACGCTGTTCGACACTGCTGACGTCTATGGCAACAAGGGCGGCTCCGAGCAGCAGTTGGGTGAGATCCTCGGGCCCCGACGCAAGGACATCGTCCTCGCCACGAAATTCGGCATGCAGATGGACGATGCCGGTGTAAAGCTTGGGGGCTCGCGCCGCTACATCATGGAGGCGGTGGAAGCGAGCCTGAAGCGCCTCAAGACGGACTGGATCGACCTCTACCAGCTTCATCGCGCCGATGCGCTGACGCCAATCGAGGAAACACTCGGGGCGCTCGACGATCTCGTCCGCCAGGGCAAGGTGCGCTACATCGGTTGCTCCAACCTGGCATCGTGGCAGGTTGTCGATGCCGCCTGGACGTCGCGTGACCGCCGCCTTGATTACTTCATCTGCGCGCAGGACGAGTACAGCCTTCTCGTTCGCGACATCGAGAGGGAGCTCATTCCGGCGCTCAAGGCCGAACGCATGGGCTTGCTGCCCTACTTCCCGCTGGCGAGCGGGTTGCTCACCGGCAAGTACAGGCATGGCGCGGAGATTCCCGCCGGTACGCGCATGTCGGTCATGAAGCGTCTGGCCGACCGCTACATGACGGAGCGCAACTGGAGCATCGTCGGCAGTCTGGAGGCATTCTGCGCCGAACGGGGTCACAGCATGCTCGAACTGGCCTTCAGTTGGCTGGCCGCGCGCGAACCCGTCACCAGCATCATTGCGGGTGCGACCAAGCCCGAGCAGATCGAGCACAACGTAAGGGCTGCAAGCTGGACCTTGTCGGCGGACGACCTGGCGGAAGTCGATCGGCTCACCAAGGGCGGATGATCATTCCGCCGCCTGCGGCGCCTCGCGTCCATGTCCGCGCCACTGGCGTACGCGCGCGCCCATCCGGTCGAGATAGATATAAAGCACCGGCGTGATGTAGAGCGTCAGGAGTTGCGACAGCAGCAAGCCGCCGACCACCGCGAGGCCGAGAGGCCGCCGCGTCTCGCCACCCTGTCCCCAGCCAATGGCGATGGGCAGCGTGCCCATCAGGGCGGCCATGGTCGTCATCATGATGGGGCGGAAGCGGATGAGCGCGGCCTCGACGATCGCCTCCTTGGGGTCGATGCCTTCACCGCGTTCCCGCGACAGGGCGAAATCGATCATCATGATGGCGTTCTTCTTCACGATGCCGATCAGCATCACCTTGCCGACAAAGGCGTAGAAGCTTAGTGTCACGTCGGTATGGATCAGGCCGATCCTGAAGAGCTGATGGAAGATGTAGAGCGTGATAAGAGCGCCGACCGCGGCCGAAGGCAGTCCCGACAGAATTGTCAGCGGATGGATGAAACTCTCATAGAGAATGCCGAGGACGATGTAGACGACGATGATGGCGATGATCAGCAGCTCCGCCATGTTTCCGGTGGAGCTCTGGAACGCCTGCGCAGCACCCTGGAAGCCGCCCTGCACGGTCGTCGGCATGCCGATGTTCTTGGAGATGCGGGTCACCGCTGCTTCCGCGTCGCTCAGCGCATAGCCCGGCGCCATGTCGAACGAGATCGTGGCCGATGGCAGCTGGCCAAGGTGATTGACGCTCAGCGGCATCGTGCTGCTGACGGACTTCGTCACAGCCGTAAGCGGCACCAGTGTTGGCGTGCTCGTGCTTGTGCCATTCGGGCCCGCCTGTACCGACACACCGGTGACATACAGGCGCGACAGGTCGGCCGCTTGTTGCTGGTAGCGCGGCAGGACTTCGAGAATTACCTCATAGGTGTCGGACGAAGCATAGATGTAGGAGATCTGGCCGCCGCCGAAGGCCGCACTCAGCGCCGTCTCGATCGCTGCGGGAGTCACGCCAAGCGCACCGGCGCGCTCGCGGTCAATCGTCACAGTCACGGCTGGCGTGGACAGCTGGAGATCGCTCGTGACCTGAATGAGACCTGGTGCCGCAGCCAGCGCATTCATCAGCTTCACCGCGTAGGTCTGCAATTCGTTGATGTCGAGATCCTGCAGTGTGTATTGGTACTGCGACTTCGTCAGCATACCACCGATGCGGATCATTGGCGGCACCTGCGGATAGACGCGAATGCCGGGAATGTTCTGAAGCTTGCGACCCAGCTCGCGCGCGACCTCCTCGGCTGACATCGGGTGCAGGCAGATGAAATTGCCGATCAAGCAGGTGCGCACGCGCTGTGACAGTGGCTTCAGGCTGGCGAAGATGCGTCCGCTGTTGACGCCCGTGCTCGATCCGCCCGAACCGACCGCCGACATGAAGCCGGCGATGTTGCGGTCCTTGGCCACAATGGCGGCAGCCTGCTGCTGATATCCCACCATCTTGTCGAACGAGGTGCCGTTTGCTGCTTCCGTCAGCGCGAAGATCTGGCCGGTGTCGGAGGTTGGGAAGAAGTCCTGCGGCATGATCTTGAGGAAAAACACAGTCGCCACGATGCTGCCCACGAACACGAGGAACACCGAGAACATATGGTCCACGCTCCAGTGGAGCGTGCGTTCGTAGAAATTGTGCACGCGCTCGAAAGTGTTCTCGCTCCAATTGTAGAAGCGGTTGTGCTGGCGCTTGTGCTCCGGCCTCAGCAAACGGCTGCACAGAAGCGGCGTAAGGGTTATCGAAACGACGCCCGAGAAGACGATGGCGAGCACGATGGTGACGGCGAACTCGTGCAGCAGGCGCCCGATTATGCCGCCCATGAACACCAGCGGAATGAACACGGCCGCCAGCGACGCAGTCATGGAAATGATGGTGAAGCCTATCTCTCGGGCGCCCTTCAGCGCGGCTTCGAAGGGCGGCTCGCCGTCTTCGACGTGGCGGACGATGTTTTCGAGCATCACGATGGCATCGTCGACGACGAAGCCGACGGAAAGCGTCAGGGCCATCAGGGAAAGGTTGTCGACGCTGTAGCCGAGGAACGACATGCCGGCGAATGTGCCGATCACGGCGATGGGCAGGGCGAGTGATGGAATGATCGTCGCGCGGAAGGTGCGCAGGAAGACGAAGATGACCCCCACCACGAGCAGGGCCGCCAGGATCAGCGTCGTCTGCACGTCCGACACGGACGCGCGGATCGACTGGCTGCGATCGTACAGAACGTTCAGATAAAGCGACGCCGGCAGTTGCTGCATGAAGCGCGGCAGAATCTTATGGATTGCGTCCACCACGGCGATGGTATTGGAGCCGGGCTGGCGCTGGATCGCCAGCACGATGGCGCGGTGGCCGTTGTACCAGCTCGCCACGTAGCGGTTCTCGACGCTGTCCACGACGCGCGCTACGTCTTTCACGCGGACCGGCGCGCCGTTCTTGTAGGCGATGATCTGATCGCCGAACTGCGACGCATCGCTCAGTTGGCCGGTCGCGTGGATCAGCACGCTCTGGGACGGCCCGCTCAGCGATCCGGTCGCGATGTTGGGGTTGGCTGCATTGGCCACGGCCGCGACCTGGTCGATGCCGATGCCACGCGCGGCGAGTGCGGAGGGATCGGCCTGAATGCGCACGGCGTATTTCTGCGAGCCATAGACGTTGACCTGCGCCACGCCGCTGATGGTCGAAAGCTGGCGGGCAAGCAACGTCTCCGCGTACTTGTCGACCTCCTGCAGCGGCAGGGACGGCGAACCCATTGCCAGATACATGATCGGCTGATCGGACGGGTTCACTTTTCGTAGGGTGGGGGGCGACGGCATCTGCGGCGGCAAGGTACGGGAGGCGGCAGAGATCGCCGACTGAACGTCCTGCGCCGCCGCGTCGATGTTGCGGTCGAGATCGAACTGGATGGTAATCTGGGTCGAGCCTTGCGTGCTCGAGGACGACATCGAGCTCACGCCGGCGATGGTCGAGAACTGGCTTTCGAGCGGCGTGGCGACGGCCGACGCCATTGTCTCCGGATCGGCGCCAGGCAACGACGCGCTGACCGTGATGGTCGGGAAATCGACGTTCGGCAACTCGCTGACCGACAGGCTCATATAGCCGAACACGCCGAAGATGATCAGCGCCGCCATCAGCAGGATCGTGAGAACCGGCCGACGGATGAAGATTTCTGAAATGTTCATAGCGCCGAGCCGGGATTGCCGGCATTCACCGGCGGCGGCCCCTTGCCCTTGAGAACTTGCACCGGCTTGCCCGGGATTACGCGCAACTGACCATCGGTGATCACGCGATCGCCAGCGCGAACATTCCCCTGAATGGCATCGTTGCGACCATCGTCATAGACGACCGTGACCGGTACCATCTGGGCCACATCGTCTCTCGTCAGAACATAGGCGTAACGGCCCTGCGGCCCGACGTTGACGGCCTCGCGTGGAACGGTCAGTGCGCTCGGGATTTGCGCCAGCGACACCGATACGTCGAGAAGCTGGCCGGGAACGAGGCGATAATCCTCGTTCGAGAAGGTTGCGCGCAGCTCGACCGTGCCCGTATTGCTGTCGACCGCGTTGCCGATGAAGTCGATCGGTGCGGTGATCTTGTCAGCCCCCGCACCGTGCGGCTCGACGGTCGCGAACAGGCGATGATTGCGCATCTGCTCCTGGATCCGCGGCAACTCCGATTGCGGCAGGAAGAACGACACCTTTACCGGCTGGATCTGCATGATCACGACCAGCGGATTGTTGCCGTTCGCCGGTACGACATTGCCGATCTGGATCAGAATCGGCCCAGTCTTGCCATCGATGGGTGAGCGGATCTCCGAATAGAGAAGGTTGAGCCGCGCGGTTTCCACACCGGCCTTGTCTGCCAGGACAGTTGCGGCCAAAGCCTTCGCCTGGGCCATGAACTGGTCTGCCTGGCTCTGCGAGACGGCGCCCTGCTTTACAAGGGCCGCGTATCTTTGAGCGTCGTGCTGCGCACTCACATATTGAGCCTGATCGCGATTCTGGGTCGCGACAGCCTGCGCAACCGCCGCCTGGAACGGCCGCGGGTCGAGCTGGAACAACAGGTCGCCCTTGCGGACGATCTGACCTTCCTTGAAAGGCGTGGCAACCACCTGGCCTTCGACTCGCGATGTCACCTGAACTGTCGCGTTGGCGACGATCGTTCCGCTGGTATGTTCCAGAATCGTAACCGGCTGGGCCCACACTTTGGCGATGCGCACGGGCGGTGGCGGAAGTTCCCGTTGCGCATTGTCCGGCGCCAGCAGTGACCATACGAACAAGCCAACGAGGATCGCCAGCACAACGCCGCCGATGACCCGCCAGCGCAGGCTCATGCCCTGCCAGCGGGCGCGAAGGTCACGCGACACGGCCGGTTCGACATAGGAGCGGGGCGTCCGGGTATCCATCACTCAAATCCTACCGCAACGCGGACGTGACCACATGCCCATCTGCGGTATCGCAAGGGGTATCGCGGGCCTTTTCCGGCCGAAATTCGCGGCGCATCGGGGCGCCTTCCTAGCATGCCGGACGTGTCTTGTAAGTCTGCGCCGCCGGTCCGGTTCCTTCTGCCGTTCAGGCGGCGCCAGCCAGGTTTTCCCGCAGGATGTCCAGCAATTGGTCGGCGGCCGGGGCCTTTTCGCGGACGGCGCCCTTCCAGGTCAGCTTGTGCACCGGGGCGCGTTGCAACGTCGTCTTGATCGCCTCGCCGCGCTTTGGCGTCAGCGGTGTCCGATTGCCCGCTTCGAGGTTCGCAAGAAAGAGAAGGCGGTTGCTGGTGCCGATCGGGCGTTTCGGCAGCGCGGCCCATAGCGACTGAAGGTCGCTGCGAAGGCTGATCGCATGCTCCAGAGCGTAGGGCATCGCGAAGTAGGCGTGAACGCTTCGCCCCTGCGCTTCCAGAGCCGCGAAATACGCCGAATAGAGTTCCTCCCAGGCCGCCATCAACGGCGAGCAGGGCGATGTGGCGGCGAGAAGCCAGGTCGCGATGATCCTGTCCTGCGACAATGCGAAGCCGAACAGTCCGGCGTCGCGCGCCAGCGGCGACAGCCAGTCGAAGGCGGGTTGCGTGCAGAACAAGGTAGCGTCCACCCAGATCCCGCCATGCTCCCGCAGCAGCCGCAGACGCACCCGATTGGCGAAGCCATTCAGCGTCGAGGCCTCGTGATGAACTGGAGGATTTTGGAGTGCAGCCGGCAGCGTCCGGTAGTCCAGCGCGCGAATCTCGAGATCCGGATTGCGCAGCCTCCAGGATTGCAGACACAGCTTCGTCAGTTCGGGCGCGTTCTCCCAGCCATCGTGCCAGTACATCCAGACAGTCCGCGAAAGGGATGCCTTTTCCGGCGCATGGGATGTGGGCAGTGAAGCCAGAAGCTTGGCCGCTCCGACCTCTTCGTCCAGATAGCGAAGCAGCTCGGCCTTTTGCGGGCCGACCCGCTTCAGCCTCTCTTCGGCTTCGGCCGCTGGCCTTTTCGGCAATGATCCCCCCGGCGGTTGCCGCCCCGAAATCGGCTCTATATAAGCCCCGGGCCCCGGCCGAGCACCCTAAATGGATATCCGCAATATCGCCATCATTGCCCATGTCGACCATGGGAAGACGACCCTCGTCGACCAGCTGCTGAAGCAGTCGGGCTCCGTGCGGGAGAACCAGCACATGGAGGAGCGGGCTCTCGACTCCAACGATCTCGAGCGCGAACGCGGCATCACCATTCTTGCCAAATGTACGTCCGTCGATTGGGAAGGCACGCGCATCAACATCGTGGACACGCCCGGTCATGCTGATTTCGGTGGCGAGGTCGAGCGCATCCTTTCCATGGTCGATGGTGTGGTGCTGCTGGTGGATGCCGCGGAATCCGTCATGCCGCAGACCAAATTCGTGCTCTCCAAGGCGCTGAAGCTTGGGCTGAAGCCCATCGTCGTGATCAACAAGATCGACCGGCAGGACGCGCAACCGAAGGAGACGCTCGAAAGCATCTTCGACCTCTTCCTGGCGCTGGAAGCGAATGATGACCAACTCGATTTCCACGTGCTGTATGCGTCGGGGAGGCAGGGCTGGGCCGTCGCCGATCTCTCCGACGATAAGAAAGACCTGTCGCCACTCTTTGCCCGAATTGTCGCAGATGTTCCCAAGCCGAAGGCCATTTCCCGTGCGGGAGATGAATTCCCGTTCACCATGTTGGTCACCACGCTCGAGGCGGACCCCTATCTGGGCCGGATTCTGACCGGGTTGGTGAACTCGGGTGCCATCACGGTGAACCGGGTCATCCACGCTATCGACCGGACCGGCAAGGAGATTGAGCGAACGCGCGTGACCAAGCTCCTGGCGTTCCGCGGTCTCGCCCGGGTGCCCGTGGCGCGCGTGGAGGCCGGCGATATTGTCGCCATCGCCGGACTTCAGACTGCGACCGTTGCCGATACGCTCTGCGACCTCAACATCGAGCAGCCGATCGCGGCCAATCCCATCGATCCGCCGACACTGGCTGTCACGATCTCCGTGAATGACTCGCCGCTCGCCGGACGCGAAGGCACCAAGGTTCAGTCGCGCGTCATCCGCGACCGCCTGCTGCGCGAAGCCGAAGGCAATGTCGCCATCAAGGTGCACGAGACCGGCGAAGGCGCCTACGAAGTCGCCGGCCGCGGCGAGCTTCAGTTGGGCGTGCTGATCGAAACCATGCGGCGCGAAGGCTTCGAGCTTTCCATCTCGCGTCCCCGCGTTCTCTTTCAGAAGGATGAGAAGACCGGCGAGCGGCTGGAGCCCATCGAGGAAGTCACCATCGATGTCGACGATCCCTATGCCGGCGTGGTGATCGAGAAGATCAGCATGCGCAAGGGCGAACTGCAGGACATGCGCCCGACCGGCGCCGGCAAGACGCGGCTGGTGTTCTACGCGCCGTCGCGCGGCCTGATCGGCTATCATGGCGAGTTCCTCACGGACACGCGTGGTACCGGCGTGATCAACCGCATGTTCCACGGCTACGCGCCGTTCAAGGGCACCGTCGAAGGGCGCCGCAACGGCGTGCTGATCTCAACCGGAGACGGCGAAGCGGTGGCCTATGCGCTGTGGTACCTGGAAGAGCGCGGCAAGATGTTCGTCATCCCCAACACCAAGGTTTATCAGGGCATGATCGTGGGCGAGCATTCCCGCGACAACGACCTCGACGTCAATCCGCTCAAGGCGAAACAGCTCACCAACATCCGCACCACCTCGAAGGACGAAGCGGTGCGGCTCACACCCATCGTGCCGATGACGCTCGAGCAGGCCATCGCCTATATCGAGGACGACGAACTGGTCGAAGTCACGCCGCAGTCGATCCGGCTGCGCAAGCGCGAACTGCTTCCCCATCTGCGCAAGCGGGCCAAGGCCGAAGCCGAGTAACGCCCCGCGATCCTCCGCTTGACGATATCTAGCGCGTATTATATGACCATAGTCATGACCAAGGTCACAAGCTCTGAGAACAGAGCAATTCCGCGGGAGATGCTTCGGCAGCGGGTCTACGACGCCGCCCTGGCCCTGTTCCGGGAAAGGGGGTTCGAAGCCACGACGGTGGAGGAGATTGCTCGCAAGGCGCAGGTCGCCAAGGGCACCGTCTTCAACTTCTTTCCCACCAAGGGCGCCATCCTGCTGCGCTATTACGAGGACCTCGACGCCGAGTTCGGTGCGGCGATGACAACCCTGTCGCCGACCGATCCGCGTTCATCACTCACCGAATTCTACGGCAAGGCCGAGGCGCTGCTGCGCAAGGAGGGGCCGCTCGCGGCAGACATGTTCCGGCAGATTGCGCTCGATGCCGACATCAAGAATGCCGATCTCGATTCCGGTGAAAAGGACCGCGACCAGATGATCCGCTTCTTCCGCGCCTGCCAGGCGAAGGACACGCTGTCCGCCGATATCGAGGCCGCCGTCGCGGCGCACATCGTCACCGATCTGTGGAGTTCGACGGTGGCCGACTGGCTGCGCAGCGGCCAGCGCTACTCCTTGAAACTGCGGCTGGCCACCAAACTCGACGCCATCTTCAAGGGGTTTGCG
>DATIYG010000214.1:0-2736 GCA_035517755.1 Rhizomicrobium sp.
CCTGGCAGTTCGCCTGGCGAGCGATGGGCACCCTGAGCCGATTCATATCGAAGACACCGCGACCACCTTCACGGTGGCCTGGACGGGTCAATACCGGATCATGGGACCGGCGTTCCTCTACACCGATCGAGACAGCAGGCGAGTCGTCACGATGTTCGGCTACCCAACGCGAAAGCTTGCTCAGATCGGAGCGACCGGCGCGGGCTGGGGCGACTCTGCGCTCCAATTTCTGAGTCGAGCCCGCGCTAAAATTTCAAATATTTTTGGCTAGATTTTAGATTTTGCCCGCAAAGCAGCAACACCATCACGAGCAAGTCACGGAAATGGCGAGGCTGTAGGCGCGCGTACTTCCGTCCTGACCGCGCCGAGGGCGCTCCCATTCCGAAAGCGGCTGGCGATCAAGAGTACCTCCTTGCGGGGAAACGATACCGCCGCGGTCTGCGGGATCGACACGATCAACTCCGTTCGTCGCGGGTTGGGAAAGGAAGGCAGACACATCGCCGGGAAATGAATCCGACGGAAGATGCACGCTTGACTTGAATCAATGGACTTGAATGAACGCGATCCGAACGTTCGCGCGTCCCGGGCTTGAGGATCGCAGCTATGACCACCATCAGATGGGTCATTTCGACCGCGCCAGAGATTTTCCTGCTTCTCGCAATCGCAATTGGAACGTTCTTTGGACGGCTCCACTTCAAGGGATTTTCGGTCGGCGCCACAGCCTGCACGCTGGTCACAGCCGTGCTGCTTGGACTACTCGGAAACTTCGTGATCCCTCCGTTCTTCAAGTCGATTTTCTTCAGCCTGTTCGTCTTCACGATCGGGTATAAATCCGGACCTGAATTCTTCGCTTCGCTGAGCCTCCGCACCTGTCACAGGTTGGCGTTGCCCTGATTGTCAGCGCCATCGGCCTGGTTCTGGTTTTCGCCTTTGCCTTTCATCTGGATCCCGGCACGGCTGCCGGTCTTGCTGTCCGGCAGTCTCACCCAGTCATCCATGATCGGCACGGCGACCGGCGCGCTGGCGCAACTCGGGCTTGCCGACGATGTCCTGCGACAGCAGCAAGCCAATATCGCGGCGGGTTATGCCGTCACCTGCATCCTTGGCTACATCCTGACGCTGCTGTTCGTGCCCTTTGCCGCGCCCTGGCTGATGGGCGGCGACCTCAAGGAAGAGGCCGCCAAGCTGGAGGCGACTCTTTCCGGAGGCAAGGCCAAAGCCCGCAAGGCCGGAAGCCTGGATTACCAGAAGTTCAAGGCGCGGGCCTATCGGGTCGTCACTGCTGCCGGGCAGACGGTCGGCGCAATCGAAGACCGCATCGGCCATCGTGTCGTCTTCGGGCGCATTGTCCGCCACGGCAGCGACGTCGACTCGAAACGGCAAACGGTCCTCGAAAGCGGCGATGAGGTCGTTCTCGCCGGACCGGCGCTGGCCCTTATCCAGGCCGGTATCTCGATCGGCCCCGAGATCGAAGGCGCGGAAGTGCTGCGGGATATCTCGGGCGACGCAGTTGGCGTCCTCGTCACCAATAACAAGCTGGCCGCGCATTGAGCGAAATCGCCGATCGGGTCGGCGATGCCGCGCGCGGCGTGTTTCTGCGGGATTTGATCCGCAGGGGACAGGAAGTTCCGCTCGCGCCGGAGACAATGATCTATGTCGGCGACGTGATGACATTGGTTGGTGCGACGCACGATGTCGCACGCGCCGCGGCAAAGGTCGGTCAGGTGCTGCGCTATAGTGACCGGACCGATATCGCCTTCCTCGCAGCGGGAATTGCGTCAGGCTTGCTGATAGGATTGCTTAGTTTCAAGATCGGGTCTTTCGCCGTGACGCTGGGCGGCGCCGGCGGCACCCTGCTCCTGGGACTTGTCTGCGGCTGGCTGCATACGCGCCGGCCGACCGTCGGAAGCTTCCCGCCGGCCGCGCAGCAAACGCTAAGCGACATCGGCCTCGGTGGATTCATCGCGGCCATCGGGCTCGCCAACGGCCCGGCAGCGATTGCGGCCGTTCAATCCCACGGCCTACTGCTTTTCTCTTTGGGCATCGTCGTTACGCTTGTTCCGCTGACGACCGCGACCATCGTGGCGCATCGCATCCTGCGACTGAACCCTGTGATCATCTGCGGCGCGCTCGCGGGAGCGATGACGGTGGATGCGGCCGTCACGGGGAGCTGCGAACGGGCTGACAGCCAGACGCCTGTGCTCGGGGCGCGGTGCCCTATGCGGTCGGAAACGTACTCCTGACCATCCTCGGGCCCGTCATCGTCACGCTCACCTATTCTGGATAAGGGCACAACCGGCGCCACCCAGCGGGACGTTCGAGACGGGTCAGTCTGCCGTCCGCATCGACCTGATCGAGCGTGAGGGCGACAAGGCGGCGCGGCTGCAACTGTTCCTTCCCGTCGGCCTGTACCTGCAGGCCCGGCGTGAAAATCACGATCGACCAGGGAACGCCCTATCGAATCCCGTATATCTGGTGCCTGAGCAATACCTGCATTGCGGCCGATCTGGCCGATCCGAGACTGCTCAAGGACCTGGAGACCGGCAACGCCCTTCTGCACGAGGTTGTCGATTCCAGCCTGCTGTCTGTCAGCACATCACTTCCGGTCGACCGGTTCGCGGCAATTTGACAAGGGTACCCTTGCGGGTCTTTGAACAAGCGATCGGCGAGTGACGAAACGTCAAACTCGAACAGAACGCTGTCATAGCCAAGCTGCCGCAATAGGCGTTTTACTCC
>DATIYG010000215.1:0-9308 GCA_035517755.1 Rhizomicrobium sp.
TTCGTAGGCCGAGTGCAGCGCCCGCACGGCAAGCTCCACATATTCCTCGGCGATCAGCACGCTCACCTTGATCTCGGACGTCGAGATCACCTGAATGTTGATGCCCTTCTCGGACAAGGTGCGGAACATCGCCTGCGCCACGCCGGGATGGGCGCGCATGCCGATGCCGACGATGGAAATCTTCGCCACGTTCGCGTCATTCGTAATATCACGGTAGCCGATGGCGGCCGCGTTCTGCTCGAGCGCGTGCAGCGCGCGGCTGAGATCGCTGCGGCTACAGGTGAAGGTGAGATCGGTCTTCTTGCCATCTTCGCCCACGTTCTGGACGATCATGTCGACATTCACGCCGGCATCGGCGAGCGGCCCGAAGATCGCGGCTGCCACCCCGGGTTTGTCTGGGATGCGATGAAGCGTGATCTTCGCCTCGTCGCGCGAATAGGCGATTCCGCTGACCGGTTTCTTTTCCACGATATCTTCCTCGTCGCAGAGTAATGTGCCGCCCGCGTCCGGATCGAAAGTCGAAAGCACGCGAACGGGCACGCGATGGAGCATGGCGATTTCGACCGAACGGGTCTGCAGGACCTTCGCTCCGAGCGATGCCATCTCCAGCATTTCTTCGTAGGCGATGCGCTCAAGCCGGCGCGCCTTCGGCACGATGCGCGGATCGGTGGTGTAGACGCCGTCCACATCGGTGTAGATGTCGCAACGGTCGGCCTTCAGTGCGGCCGCCACGGCAACCGCGCTGGTATCGCCGCCGCCGCGGCCGATAGTCGTAATCCGGCTATCCGGCGCGATGCCCTGAAAACCTGCGATGACGGCTGTTTCACCCTCGGCGAGCCGTTCGTTTAGCGCGGACGGTTCGATGGATTCGATTCGGGCCGAAGCATGCATGGCCGAGGTCCGCACCGGGATCTGCCAGCCCATCCAGGAACGCGCCCTTACGCCGTTGGCCTGGAGTGCAATCGCCATGAGCCCGGCCGATACCTGCTCGCCCGAGGCCACCACCGTGTCGTACTCCCTGGCGTCATGCATCGGCGAAAGGTCCCGGCACCAGGCGACCAGCTTGTTCGTCTCGCCGGCCATGGCCGAGACCGTCACGGCGACCTGGTTGCCGCGATCGACCTCGCGCTTCACCAGCCCAGCCACATGGCGGATGCGATCGAGGTCGGCGACGGACGTGCCGCCGAATTTCATCACGATCTTCGCCATCCTTGAGCCGGGTCCCGGAAGCTGCATTCCCTTCATAAACGGCACATTCCGCAGGCTCAACGGACAATCTGCAGAGACTGAAATTGGGTCGCGTGCGGGGTGCCTTCTGCCGACCGGCGCGTTACCATCGGCGCATGTCCGCCCTCGCGCCGTCCGTCGATCCCGCCGAAGTCGAGAAGTTCGCCAAGCTCGCCGAGCAATGGTGGGACCCGCAAGGCAGCTTCGCGCCATTGCACAAATTCAATCCGGTCCGGCTGCGCTTTATCCGGGACGTGGTGGCTGAACACTTCTCCCGGGATGCACGCAGCATTCGACCCTTTGAGGGGCTGTCCCTGCTCGATCTCGGTTGCGGTGGCGGGCTGCTCTCGGAGCCGATGGCGCGGCTCGGCTTTGCCGTCACCGGCCTCGACGCTGCGGAACGGAATGTCCGGATTGCGAACGCCCATGCCCTTCGAACTGGCGTGACGGTCCGCTATCGCAGCGGCACCGCCGAGGCGTTGACTACCGAGAGCGCAGCATTCGATGTCGTGCTGAACATGGAGGTGGTGGAGCACGTCGCCGATGTGGGCGAATTCCTCGCCACATCCGCTGCCTTGATCAAGCCGGGCGGACTCACGTTCGTCGCCACGCTCAACAAGACCGCGAAGTCGTTCGCGCTCGCCAAGATCGGTGCCGAATATATCTTACGCTGGCTCCCGGCGGGAACGCATGACTGGAATCGTTTCATCGCGCCGCGCGATCTGTGTGCATCGCTGACCGATGCCGGACTCGCTGTCCTCAAGGTTCAGGGCGTGATGTTCGATCCGTTCGCGTGGGCATGGAAACTGTCGGCCGACACCGACGTGAATTATATGGTCGTTGCCGGCCGCCAGCCCTGATTTCTAATGATGCGCCACCGCGGTTCCCGGTAGAACGGCAGGTGTGGTGGGGACAGGTTGCAGATTCAGTGTGAAGGCCTGCTTCGCCGATTTACAGAACTGCGCCGCGTTCGGCGGATCGGCGCCCGGCACGAAGACGGCCGTCACGCTCGTGATCGTGCCCTTGATGACCTTGTTGTTGACGAAATGCAGTGAGCCACGAGTGTCGTAGTAGTCATTCCCCGAATGGAAATCATTGGTGCCGCTAACAATCGGTATGTCGAGGGAGAACCCCCAACCTTCGCTCGCGATCCTTGAAGGATGCGTACAGTGGGGCATGAAATTTACGTCGCCGGCCGTGAACGTGAAGACGCCACCAGGTTGCTCCACCTTCAGGCTGATGAATCCTCCATCGGCGGATGTCCCCGAATAGGTGCCGACCTTCTGCGCCTGCAAGCCCGCTATAGGAGCCAACGAAATCAACACGGTCGAAATGAGAAGAACTGAACGCCTCATAAATGTCTCCCGACTGTCGGCCTCAGTCCGCTTGCGCGGCCACGCAACATTGCGCCGGCACCCGATCATGACAGGTTTTTAACGTATGAGAGCATTGGTACTCAAGAAGGCGGCGACATTTATGCTGCGCCACCTTCCGACTCGGAGCATTCAAGCGAATTCAGACCTTAATGGAGGACCACGGCGGTTCCCGGCTGGACCGGCGTGATCACGGGCGCGGGCTCCAGAGTTAGCGTAAAGGCCTGCTTGGCCGCCTTGCAGAATTGGGCCGCTTTCGGCGGAGTGGGGCCAGGCACGAACACCGCCGTCTCGCTGGTGATGGTACCCTTGATGACCTTGTTGTTGGCGAAGTGCAGCGCCAGGTCGGTGTTGTAATAGTCGTTTGCGGAATGGACATTGTTGGTGCCGGCAACGATCGCCTGCCCCAGGGAGAATCCCCACGCTTCGTCCGCAGTTCGTACCGGATGCGTGCAGTCGGCCAACATTTCGACATTGGCGCTGCCAAAATAAAACACGCCGCTTGTCTCGGTGACCTGCATGGTGATGTTGGCTCCGTCGGCCGATGTGCCGTGATAAGTGCCTACCGTCTGCGCGTCGAGCGCGCCGATTGGAGCAATCGAAATCAATGCACTGGAAATAAGAATCGCTATGCGTTTCATGGGGGATCTCCTGACTTTGGCGTACTATCCGGCGAACGCGAACACACGCGACATTGCATGCGCGCCGATCACAAAGACGATTTAGCGGATGACAGTATGGTGGCTCAACAAATTCGCCATGACAGGCGAGGTTTTTGTTTCAGAAAATTTAGAGCAATCCAGACCAACCCTGTCGCGTCAGTCCAAAATTGTCACGCCGGTCCAAATTTGCGTCGCGCCAGTTCAAGTCTGTCACGCCAGGACAAGGAAGGTTGCGCAACCGTAATGCGCGTGCCAGCGGCCTCGACCACAGCGATTTTAGTGGTGCACCACAGTTGTTCCCGGAAGCTCGGGAAAAAAGATAGGCGCGGTCTGGAATGTCAACGTGAAAGGCTGCTTTGCCGACTCGCAGAACTGTGACTTCCTCGGTGGATCGCCGGGTACAAGCGCGGCAGTCCTGCTCGTGATCGTGCCTTTGATAACTTTATTGCTGGCGAAATGCAGCGCACCACGGAAGTCGTAGTTATCGTCTCCCCATGCGAAATTGGTGGTGCTTTCCGAGATTGGTTGTCCAAGAAAGAAGCCTTCGCCCCCACTCACGGTGCGTGACGGATCGGTGCATTGAGCGGTGAAATTTACGCTGCTCGCCCCCAGATAAAAGACGCCGGCGCTCTCCGTCACCGCCATGGTCATGAGGCTGCCGTCCTCCGTGGTTCCGACATAGGTGCCGACCATTTGTGCGTGTAAGGCACTGACAGGTGCTGCGGAAATCAGTGCGACGGAAAGAAGAAATGCTGAGCGCTGCATGGGACCCTCCCGACGTGGCGCGCGACACGGCACGGCGCCTGTCACGGCACGGTAAACTTATGATAGCGCCCGCTCGTGGAGCACAACCTGACATTTGTGGAATGTTCCGGAAAGGATCGCGACGCAATTGCTTTGGGTTGTCGGCGTTCAGTTCATCGCTTCGTCGACGTCCGGGGGCAACGGCGCAACATCGATGCCCTCCTCCGCCAGTTCGACGGCTTCCTCCAGCGACGCTTCGCCGTAGATGGGACGCTCCTCGGATTCGCCGTAGTGGATCTTGCGCGCCTCATCCGGGAATTCCGGCCCGACATTCTCGGCATTCTGCTCGACATATTTGCGCAAGCCCGACATGAACTGTCGCATCTTGCGCAATTCGTCCGGCATCTGCGGCGCGCGATGCGGAACGGGCGCAGCAGGTTGAGGCTTCCGATTTCGCTCGCCGACTGCAACGGGCAGCGACGGAGCCATCGGGGCCTTGATCACTTCGCGGGATGCGCAAATCGGACAGACGAGCTTTCCAGCCGCCGACTGGTCTTCATAGGCAGCCATGCGCGTGAACCAGCCCTCGAAGTCGTGGCCGTTTGCGCATTGCAGGCTGTAGACGATCAACGGACGCTCATCCGGTTCAACAACAATCAACGTACGATATGGAGGTAAATGCGTGGTTCCGCAAGCACTCCGACTAGTTGACTGCCAGACGCTGGGCGCAGTTAGGGTCCGGCGAAGTCGCGGTCATGCCGCAAGCTTGGCACGCGCTCGCGCGCGGATTTGGCAGTAGCGGGATCGATGTCGGCGACGATCACGGCAGGATCGATGCCGGCTTCGGCGAGAATCTCGCCCCAGGGCGCAACGATCAGCGAGTGACCATAGGTCTGTCGGCCGTTGGCATGCGTGCCGCCCTGCGCTGGCGCGATCACGAATGCGCCGTTCTCGATGGCACGTGCGCGAAGCAGCACATGCCAATGCGTCTTGCCGGTCGTCTCGGTGAATGCGCTGGGGACAGTCAGCAGGAATGCTCCCGCTTGCGCATACTGGCGATAAAGCCTGGGAAAGCGAAGATCGTAGCAGATCGACAGACCGACCTTGCCCCACGGCAGATCGGCGAGCACTGCGCGATCGCCGCCGGCCACGGTGTTTGACTCGCGATAGGTTTCGCCCGAGGGCAGATCGACGTCGAACATGTGGATCTTGTCGTAGCGTGCTGCGATCTTGCCCCTGGGATCGATCAGGAATGAGCGATTTGCCGTTTTCGTGTCGCTCACCTTGATGGCAAGCGACCCGATGAGCAGCCAGATGCCAAGCTCTTCGGCGAGCGCGCAGAATTTCGGCAATGCCGGATCGCGATCTTCGGGAAAACTCTTCTCGAGTTTTGCGCCGCCGTCCGGCGCCATCAGCGTGGTGTTCTCCGGCGTGGCGATGAACACAGCGCCCTTGCCTTTCGCCTCGCGGATCAGCCCGGACGTTGAGCGGATGTTTTCGTCCACATCGTCGGAAGAGCGAAGCTGCACGCAGGCGGCGCGAAGAGAGGTCATGGGTCAGGCGGCGAGCAATGCGTCGAGTTCGCCGGCGCGTTCCAAAGCATAGAGATCGTCGCAGCCGCCCACATGACGTTCGCCGATGAAGATTTGCGGCACCGTGTAGCGCCCGCCGGATTTTGCTTCCATCTCGGCGCGCGCCTCCGAGTTCATGAACACATCGACCTCTTCGACCACCACGCCTTTCTTCTTCAGAAGCATCTTCGCCCTGACGCAGTAGGGGCAGATCGGCGTGGTGTACATCGTGACTTTGGGCATCGACTCGGAAACGCAAGATCACACGCGAAATTTATATCCCCTCCGGCAGTGGACGGGCAACGCGGGCGATGGTCACGACAAACACCCGGATGGCGCCGGCGCGCTTCAGGGCGCGGCTGCAAGCCGCGACCGTCGCGCCAGTGGTGAGAACATCGTCGATCAGGAGGACCGTTTGTCCCTTGGCGAGCGGCGCCTTGCGGGCGGGCACGGCAAACGCGCCCTGCACATTCCGCCGCCTAGCCTTTGGCGACACCATTTCTCCCTGGCTGGGCGTCGGCCTGTTGCGCTGAAGCAGCGTTGGCTCGAAACGCTTGCCGGCCAGCTTTGCCAGCTGCTGGGCGAGGATGGCGGCCTGATTGTACCGGCGCCGCCAAAGCCTTTGGCGATGCAACGGCACCGGGACGACGAGATCGGCCTGCTCGATCAGTAACCGACCACACTGCTTCAGCCATGGGACGAACAGGCGCGACAATTCCAGGCGGTCGGCACGTTTGAGCGCGAGGATCGCGCCTTTGCTGGCATCGTCGTACGCCACGGCGGCGCGCGCCCGGTCGAACGGCGGCGGATGCGCAAGACAGGATGCGCACAAGGTCTCGGCGCCGGGATCGAGCTCGAACGGCAGGCCACAGCATTCGCACATGGCGCCGTCGTAGAAGGTGAGCCCGGACCAGCAGGCGGCGCAAAGCCGGTGCGAGTCGCCGGCCGGTCCCCGGCAGACAAGACAGACCGGCGGATAGAGAAGATTGAGCGCCGCGGTGCCGGCCCGGCGCGCCCAAACCAGCGGCGAACGGAAATCTCCGGATCGATCGCTTGCCAGCGCCATGGCGCTACTCTACCCCGGCCTGACGCCAACTCGCGAAGCCCGAATGCGCGGACCGCCCCGGATTTTCGATCGCAAATTGTATTCGCAGCGGCGCGCGCGCGCATCCGGGACAGATTTTCTGGTCAAGGATGCGGCGGCGCACATGTGCGAACGGATCCGCGCCCTGAAGCCCGTGGCGCAGGCCGCACTCGATCTCTCGTCGCGCCCTGAGGCTTTCGCGGAGCTGGAATCCTGCGCCGTGAATTGGACCCGCACCTCGTCCCACAAGGGCTTGCAGCTTTGTGCGGACGAAGAGTCCCTGCCCTTTGGGCCGCACTCTTTCGATCTGGTCACAAGCGTCTTCGGACTTCACGCCGTCAACGATCTCCCTGGTGCCCTCATCCAGATCCGGAAAATCCTGAAGCCGGGCGGATTGCTGGTGGCGGCGATGTTCGGTGGCGAAACGTTGCGCGAATTGCGCGACTCCTTTGCCGCCGCGGAAAGTGAGCTGAGCGGCGGCGCAAGTCCGCGCGTGTCGCCCTTCGCCGATGTTCGTGACCTCGGCGCCCTGCTTCAGCGGGCAGGTTTCGCAGGTCCGGTCGCCGATGTCGAACGCACTGTTGTCCGCTACAGCAGGTTCGAGTCGCTCCTGCGCGATCTGCGCGAACTGGGCGAAACGAATGTGCTGCAGCAGCGCAGCCGCAAATTCCTGCGCCGCGATGTGCTTGCCGCGATGCTATCGCATTACACGCACGCGCACGCGGATACGGACGAGAAACTGCGCGCGACGTTCGATGTGATCTACCTGACGGGACTCGCGCCTACGAATTAAACATGTTCTGGAGACCGTTGTAGAACGCGTTCTGCAGGTTCTGCCCGACCAGCGCCATGGCTGTGTAGATGAAAACCGACACCAGGCCAGCGATCATCGCGTATTCGATCGCGGTCGCCCCGCCTGTATCGCGCGCAAAGGCCATTAGAGCAGATCGCGCAGCATCGGAATAAGCGGCAGATCGGCCGGCGGCATCTCGTAGGCCGTCAAATCGCGCGGACGCACCCATTTCAGGGCCGAATGTTCCAGCGGCCGTGGCGCCCCCTCCCATCGCCGGCAGATGTAAAGCGGCATGAGCAGATGGAAATCCGGATAGCTGTGCGAGGCGAAGGTAAAAGGCGCGAGGCAGGCCTCCTTCACGGTAATACCAAGCTCTTCCCGGAGCTCCCGGATCAGCGCGTCCTCCGGACGCTCCGACGCCTCGACCTTCCCACCCGGAAATTCCCATAGCCCTGCCATCGGTTTGTCAGGTGGACGCTGTGCAATCAGCACGCGGCCGTCGGAATCGGTGAGCGCAACAGCGGCTACCAGAACCAGCCTGACGTTTCCGCGACCCATGATCAGACCCTGCGATTAAGGTTTGTTAAAGAAATACCCCCGATTTGCCGTCAACTCGCATTCTGCAGGCCGGGACGGCCTCAAGGCCTGTCGTCGCCCTGCGCCGCCCTCGTTCCTGCTTGCGTCGGCTGGCCCTTGAGCACCCATTCGAAGCCCACAGCAATCATGGCTCCCACGAGAGGACCGGCAAGGTAGATCCAGGACGTGCCGAATTGACCGCGCAACAGATCAACCGCCAGGGAACGCGCGGGATTCATCGATGCGCCACTGAGCGAACCGGCCCAAATGCCCGCGACTGCAATGTAAGCACCGACGGCGATCGCCGCGTTCGTACCGACATTTCGTGCACCGGATGCCGTGCCGAGAATGGTGTTCACAAGGCCTGCCGTAAGCACAATCTCGATCAGAAGCGCTTTGACATCCGAAATTCCCGGACCTGGAACGGTAGCGCCCAGGTTCGGATCGTATCCGAGGGCCAGATGCAGAAACGCGGCCGCAGCCAACCCGCCCAGCAATTGCGCTGCGATGTAGCCGGGCACCCTGTTCCAGGGAAAATTCCGGCGGACAGCGAACGCCAATGTCACGGCTGGATTCAAATGCGCCCCGCCGACGGCTCCCATGAAATAGATCACCACCATGACGATGATGCCGGGCGCGGCGTAGGCCAGTTCGTGGCTGAGATGCGCTTGATCTGTGGCCGCCACGGCGGCGGTCCCTGCCGCGATCAGAACGAGAAGAAATGTGCCCCAGGCTTCGGCAAAACGCCGGCGCCATTCGTGAGCCGAATTGGCAAAGTTGCGCTCCGCGGCCTCATGGGGGCTCTCGCTGGAATGATCCAGATGATCTTCCCGAATGTTGTGCCGCGTTGCCATTGCCCAGCTTTCCGACAGCCCAGTGGCCCTTCCTGATTTAGCTGCGATAGCTGCCGTTGATATCGATGTAACCGTGCGTGAGATCGCAGGTCCAGATTCGCGCGCGGCCCTTGCCCAATCGGAGATCGACCGCAATGGAGACTTCGGCGCCCGACACCGCTTTGGTGGCGGCAGCTTCGTTGTAGGTCTCTGCGCGCGTACCGTTCTCCGCCACGACTTGCCTGCCGAAGCTGATCTTGAGCTTGTCACGATCGGCGGGCTCGCCCGCCTTGCCGACCGCCATCACGATGCGCCCCCAATTGGCGTCGTTGCCGGCGATCGCCGTCTTCACCAGCGGCGAGTTGGCAATCGATAGAGCAATGCACCGCGCGGATTCATCCGACGTCGCGCCGGTCACATCCACCTGAATCAATTTCCGCGCGCC
>DATIYG010000216.1:0-4786 GCA_035517755.1 Rhizomicrobium sp.
CAGTACAACGACGTTTGGGAGAAGCCGGGCGACAAGCCGCCGTTCGAAACCTCGCTGTTCGTGCAGACCACGATCATCAGCGTGCATCGTGACGGGCTTGCCACCAGCGATGCGGGCCTCAAAGCTTTCGCAACCGATGCAAGCAGTCCGCTGATCGCGCATGGCGCGCCGCAAGGCGCGAGCTATTTCTTCTACGGCGATGAACAGGGCGGCATTCTGTATGATCCATCGCAAGGCCGCCTGCGCCCGGGCGATGTTCTCGCCTGCACCGTGCCGCACTGCGATCCCACCGTGAATCTCTACGACTCCTATGCAGCGGTGCGCGGCGACATTGTGGAAGCATTGTGGCCCATCGAAGCGCGCGGAAAATCTGCCTGAATCCATCGGGTTTTCTGAAAGTGCCGTTCATGCTGGGTTCAGACGCGCAATGCCAGATTCCGTGCCATGAGCCGGAGGGGCTCAACGGGAAGGACTTTGCACAATGACTCGCATCAAGACTTTGCTGACCGGCGCGCTGGCCGCGGGGGCGCTAGCCTCCAGCGCTTTGGTCGCGACGACCGCGCCGGCCAACGCCGGTGTTTCGGTCGGCATCGGCATCGGCGTTCCGGGCTACTACTACGGCTCCGGCTACTATCCGCCTGGTCCGTGTTACGACTACGACTACTACTACAACGGCTATTGCGGCTATCCGACCTACACCGGCGCGGTGTTCATCGGCGGCCGCTGGGTCTACGGCCCGCATTACTATCGCTGGTGGGGCGGCCGTCCGTGGTTCTGGAATCACGGTGGATGGCATAGCTGGGCTGGCTGGCACGGCGCCCATTTCAACTGGGCCCACAATGGCGGCTGGCATGGCGGATTCGCCCGCGGTCACTGGGGTGGCGGCCACTGGGGCGGCGGCCATTGGGCCGGACACGCCGGTGGCGGACACTTTGGCGGCCATTTCGGTGGCGGACATATGGGGGGCGGCAGCCACGGCGGCGGCCATCACCACTAAGCCCCCCGCCTCTGGCTTGAGTTAGCCGGAGATCGAGGCTTGGCAATCGGCTCCCACGGCCTCCGCGGGGGCCGATTTGCTTTAACGGGAGGCAATAGGCAGTAGGCAATGGGCAGTAGAAACAAACTGCCGCCGGCGCTGCCTGCCTACTGCCCACTGTCTACTGCCTTGAGCCGTTGTTGCGCGGCTTCGGAATCCTTCACCATCTGCGCTTTCAGCGCGTCGACGGATTCGAATTTTTGTTCGGGCCGCAGATACGCGATCAGTTCGACCGAGAGATGTTTGCCGTACAGATCGCCGTCGAAATCGAACAGATAGGTCTCGAGCAGGGGTTCGCTCGTCTTGAACATGGGCCGCACGCCGATGCTGGCCACACCATCGCGCGTGGCCACGATGCGCTCGTTCTCCACCACACTGGCGCGTACGGCATATACGCCGAATGCCGGCTGCATATAGCCATCGAGCGTCATGTTCGCGGTGGGAAACCCGAGCTCGCGACCGCGCTTGTCGCCGTGATCCACGCGTCCCTCGATGCTCCACCAGTGGCCAAGCAATTGCCTCGCGACGTCCGGTTTTCCCGCTTTCAAAGCAGCGCGAATTTCGCTCGACGAGATCTTCTGGTCGTCGTGTGCGATGATGGGTGTGAAGATCTCGACGCCAAAACCGAACCGCTTGCCGAGTTCGCGCAGCACACCGACATCCCCTGTGCGGCCTTTGCCGAAGCGGAAATCGCCACCAACGATGACAGTCCGCACACCAAGTCCATCGACGAGGACATCGCGCACGAAGTCTTCGGCCGTTCGTCTCGCGATGCCCGCATCGAAGGCGATCGCGTAAAGAATATCGATGCCGGTTTCCGCGAGCAGCCTCGCCTTGGCGCGGAATGGTGTCAGGCGGAACGACTCCGCATCCGGATGGAAGAACTCCTGCGGATGCGGCTCAAAGGCGAGCACACCGGCGGGCGCGGCTTCTGCCTTCGCGATCTCTTTCGTGCGTGCGATCAGCGCCTGATGGCCGCGATGCACGCCGTCGAAATTGCCGATGGCGACCACCGCTCCCTGCGCGTTGCGCGGCAAGTCCTGGAAGTGACGGTAGATCCGCATTCCTTCCCTTTACCCTCCCCTTGAGGGAGGGTCGAAATTTGCAAGCGCAGCGCGGCAAATTTCGGGGAGGGGTATTGGGTCGTACATCACCCCTCCCCGAAAAATGCTTCGCATTTTTCGACCCTCCCTCAAGGGGAGGGTATGAAGGGGGGCTTGGCCTGACATTTCAAGCCGCTTCGGCCTTGGGTCTGGCCGGTGCCATCACCAGGGTCTCGGCTTCGACGACGACCATATCCTTCACCTTGCAGACGCAATCGAACATCACGCGCCGCTTTTCCGGCAGGACTTCTTTCACGGTGCAGATCGTCGTGACCGTGTCGCCGATGCGGACCGGAGCCTTGAAGCGGGTGGTCGCGCTCATGAAGACGGTGCCGGGACCCGGCATGTCCATGCCCAGGACCTTGGAGACGTAGCTCAGGCTGAGCACACCGTGGGCGATGCGGCCGCGGAAGATCGTCTTGCGCGCGTATTCCTCGTCGAAATGCACGGGGTTGAGATCGCCGCTGACTTCGCCGAACAGCTCGACGTCACGCTCGGTCACGGTCTTCTCGAAGCTGGCGCTCATGCCCGGCTTCAGCTGATCGATGTAATAGGGCAAGGGAGAATCCTCGTATGGCGCGCATTCCGATTAGCGGAAAGCGGCCCTACCACACAAGCGTGCGCATGGCCGCTTTGGGATGGGCTTCGGGCACCGCGAAAAGCTGCGCAAGCCCCTCTGCCGTCAGATCACCAAGCTGTGCGGCGTGGACGCCCTGGGCCACGAACACGGCGTCGATGCCGGCACCATTCGCGCCCTTGATGTCCGTGTCGGCGCCGTCGCCGATCGCCAGCGGTTTTGTGATCGGGCGTCCGGCCGCCTTCTGTGCCGCCCTGAATGCCGCTTCGTAGATCGCCGGATGCGGCTTGCCGTAGTAGGTCACGGTGCCGCCGAGCTTTTCGTAGGCTTCGGCCAAGGCGCCGGCGCACCAGATGAGCCGGTCGCCACGCTGGACGACGATATCGGGATTGGCGCAAAGCATCGGCAAATGCCGCGCGGCCATGCGGCGCAGATCGGGTGCGTAATCGTCCGGCGTTTCGATGTCGTCGTCGAACAGTCCCGTGCACATCACGATCTCGGCTTTCGCGATATCGACGCATTCGACTGCGAGGCCTTCGAACACGCCGCGATCGCGTTCCGGTCCCAGATGGAGGATCGGCAGCGGACCTTTCGAAGACTGCAGGCGCCATTCGAGGTCTTCGCGTGCCGCAGCACCCGAGGAGATGATGGCGTCGTAGCAATCGAGTGGCACGCCGACCTTCAGCAGGTATTCCTCGATGTCGCTCACGGGACGCGGCGCATTGGTGAGCAGAATGGCGGGCCCGCATTCGGCGCGAAAACGGTTCAGCGCATCGATGGCGCCGGTGTAGGCCTCGCGGCCATTATGCAGCACGCCCCAGATGTCGCAGAACAGCGCGTCGTAGCGCTGCGCGATCTCCGAGAGCCCTGCGAGGATTGGAATGCCGGTCATTCACAAGCGGTCGCACGCAGCAGTGCGGATCGTCAATGGTTGGCGGCGCGGCGAAAGGGGATGACCGGCGCGGCGGTGTCCGGCAGCGTCTTGGCGTCGTCGCGAACGGCGCGCGGCTCGCCGAACAGGAAGCCCTGCGCGAAATCGACGCCGTAGTCGAGAAGCTGCACCACAGTGCGCTCTTCCTCGACGCGTTCGGCGATGAGATCGAGGCCGTGCCGTTCGAGTAGCTGCTTGAGATCCTCGGCCGCGACCGCGGCATGCGCGCCTTCCATTCCGCTGGTCAGCGTTCCGGCACGGACCTTGATGTGGCTGAAGCCAAGGCCCTTGAGCTTCGCGAAATCCAGATCGAGCGTTTCGACGTGGTCCATGGAGAGACCGAAACCAAGGCTCGAGAGGTAACGCAGGTTTTCCTCTCCCGCGGCACCGGCCTTCAGCACGGTGTCCTGGCCGAACTCGAAAACGATCTGCGGTGCGAGATCGCGATTGTGGTGCATGTATTCGAGGAATTGCGGGAAGAATTCGGCATCGGCGAGCGTGTCGCCGGAGATGTTGCAGAACAGGCCGATGTCGCGATTTTTCTGGATCAGGCGACGCATCACCTGCACGCAGCGGAACAGCAGGAGATTGTCGACCACCGACATGAGACCGGCGGGCGCGGCAACCTTGATGTATTGCGACGGCATGATCACCGATCCGTCCTCGGCGCGCAGGCGCGTCAGGGCCTCGTAGAAGCGCAGCTTGCGCTGCGGCAGGCTCACGATCGGCTGCAGGTAGAGATCGACTCGGTTTTCTTCCAGCGATGCGCGGATGGTTTCCAGCAGATCGGAGTGGCCGAAGCCGGCGATCGGCGTCGCTTGCGGGGCCGGCGTCGTGCGGCCGGCCGTTTCAGCCGCTGCCGGCTGCGCCGCCTTCGCCTTGTGGGCGATTCGCGTGGCAAAGTCGCGCATCAGGCTTTCCAGCACCTTCAGCTCGGACACGATGTGCTTGCTCTGCGCCTGGGTCTTGGCGTCGACGGAACTGCTGACCTCTTCGATGCGGGCCTGTGCTGTCTCGAGCGCGCGCCCGAGTTCGACCGCATGGCGCTTCAGCTGTGAAATCTCATGGCGGGTGCGGCGCGAATCCTTGCGGCGGGCGAACACGGCACCGATCTGGAGCAGACCCAGAAATCCGATGGC
>DATIYG010000217.1:0-2213 GCA_035517755.1 Rhizomicrobium sp.
TTTCTTGTCGTCCGGACAGTACGGCGCCATGGTCGGCGAGCCCCAGGTCTTGGGCAGCCCGGCAACCAGCTCCGACATCTTCTTTCCACCGGCGCGATCCAGCATCTCGAGCACGGCGATGGCGGCAACGATGCCGTCGTCGTAGCCGCGCCCGATCGGCGGATTGAAGAAATAGTGGCCGCTCTTCTCGAAGCCGGCGACCGCGCCAAGCTCCGCGGTGCGGCGCTTGATGTAGGAATGGCCGGTCTTCCAATAGTCCACCGACACACCGTTCTTCTTCAGCACCGGATCGGTCTCGAACAGCCCGGTCGACTTCACGTCCACCACGAATTTCGCCTTGGGCTGGCGCGACGACAGATCGCGCGCCAGCAGCACGCCGATCTTGTCGGCGAAGATCTCCGCGCCGGAATCGTCGACAACGCCGCAGCGATCTCCATCGCCGTCGAAGCCGAGACAGATGTCGGCCTTGTGCGCACGCACGGCGTCCGCCATCGCGTGCAGCATATGCAGGTCTTCGGGATTGGGATTGTATTTGGGGAAGTTGTAATCGAGCGTCGCATCCATCGGGATCACATCTGCGCCGATGCGCTTCAGGGCATCGGGCGCAAACACGCTCGCCGTGCCATTGCCGCATGCCGCGACCACCTTGATCGGGCGCGACAGTCTGTGGCCCTCGGTCACGGCCTGAAGATAACGCTCGCGGAAATCCTCCACCGCGATATAGCTGCCGCCGGGCCGCGCCTTCGCTTCGCCTCCCAGAACGATCGCCTTCAGCCGCTGCATCTCATCCGGCCCGAAGGTGAGTGGCTTCTGCGCGCCCATCTTCACGCCGGTCCAGCCGTTTTCGTTATGGCTCGCGGTGACCATGGCAACCGCCGGACAATCGAGCGCGAACTGCGCGAAGTAAGCGACTGGCGTCATCGCGAGGCCGACATCCACCACTTCGCATCCGGCCTGCAACAAGCCCAGGATGAGCGCCTGCTGAACGCCGTGCGAATAGGAGCGATAGTCATATCCCGTCGCCACGCGAGGATTGATGCCGAGCTCGCGGAAATAATGACCGAGACCCAAGCCCAGTGCCTGGATTCCGTTGAGATTGATCTCGCCGGGAAACAACCAGCGAGCGTCGTATTCGCGGAAGCCGTTGGCGGAGACCTGGGCCTGCGTTTCGAATTCGTAGGTGTTGGGCTTGAGGTCACCGCGCGGCTTCATGGAATCACTGAGCGAAGTGGAACGAATTGATGAACCGCTGGCTGTCGTCCTGCGCCGCATTGGCTGGCGCGGTCGCAGTCACCTGGTAAAGATGCCCGCGGACAAAGAACACGCGATCCATCACGCGGTTGCCGTCCTTGCCGATCACAGTGAGCGCGCGTCCCGCCTGCCCATCGAGACTGACCGGCGCATCGGATTCCGTCCGCGCCGCATTGCTCTTCACCGCGCCGGACGCATTGGCGACAGCGGTCGCCGGATCGACCTTGTAGCCACTGAGATTGGAGTCGATCACGGCAAGGACCGTGGCGCCGGAACTCATGCTGTAACCGGAAAGCGGCACGGCCTTGCCGTCCGTCGTCATTGTCTGGGTGTTGGCGACCGACGGGGAGCCCGGAAACGCGACGCTGAAGGCGCCGTTCGGATCGCGGAACGTGGACCAGTCGTCCGCGAGAACCGGCGTAACCAGCAACAAGCCAAGCGCCGCAGCAGCAAGAATGCGCATCCTGAATTCCCCTTTTCTGAAAGCGTGTCCGGCCCTTACGGGACTCAACTGGTTAAGGTCAATGGACGGCCTTGGCTTGCCGGCGCGAGCACCTATTTCTCCATCGGTACCGTGTGGTACAATATAAACAACGAATTTGCGGTGTGAAATGCACTCCCCGGTTTCCCTTTATCCCGCTGCGATTGGCCAGCTGGCGTCTGGGCTTGGATTGCCCTCGTTCGAAAAAGGCAGCGTCTGGCTCGCGGGTGCTGGTCCAGGCGACCCCGGGCTGATCACGATGCTTGGCCTCCACGCTATCGCCAACGCCGATGTGATTTTTCACGATGCTCTGGCGAACGATGCACTGCTCGTCTTTGCGCGGCCGGGTGCCGAGATCGTCGATGCCGGAAAGCGCCGCGGGCGAAAGTCGGCGAAGCAATCTGATATTTCGCGCGCTTTGATTCTGCGCGCGCGAAAAAGCCAGCGCGTGTTGCGCCTGAAGGGCGGCGATCCGCTGATG
>DATIYG010000218.1:0-2998 GCA_035517755.1 Rhizomicrobium sp.
CGCGGGCCTCAATCATGCCGATCTGGCGCAAGCGCAAGGCCGCTATCCGCCGCCGCCCGGCGCGTCGGACATTCTCGGCATGGAAGTGTCAGGTCACGTCGCCGAGCTGGGCGAAGGTGTGCGCGGGTTTGCGATCGGCGACGAGGTGTGCGCGCTGGTGGCCGGCGGCGGCTATGCGGAATTCTGTGCAGCGCCAGAGGGCAGCGTGCTGCGCAGGCCCGCGAACGTGTCGCTGATCGATGCGGCGGGATTGCCGGAGGTGTTCTTCACCGTGTGGACCAATCTGTTCGATGCGGCGCGGCTGAAGCCCGGCGAGCGCGTGCTGATCCATGGCGGATCGAGCGGCATCGGAACGGCAGCGATTCAATTGTGCGCGGCGCGCGGGCATGACGTGTTCACCACCGCTGGTTCGCGCGAGAAGTGCCAGGTGTGCGAAAGCCTCGGTGCCAAACGCGCGATCAACTATCGCGAAGAAGATTTCGTCGAGATCGTGAAAGCGGCAACCGGTGGCAAGGGTGTCGACGTCATCCTTGACATGGTCGGCGGCGATTACATCCAGAAGAACATCAGCGCGGCGGCACTGTGGGGCCGCATCGTCAACATCGCCTATATGAGCGGGCTGACCGCAACGGTGAATTTCGGCCCCGTGCTGATGAAGCGCATCTCGCTGCTCGCCACCACCTTGCGCGCACGCACCAACGACGAGAAGCGGGCCATTCGCGACGAGGTAGCCGAGCAAGTGTGGCCGCTGATCGAGACGGGAAAGATCAGGCCCATCATCGACCGCGTGTTTCCGCTGGCCGATGCACAAGCCGCGCACGCGCGGATGAAATCGAGCACGCATATCGGGAAGATCTTGCTGGCGGTTTGATCGACGACTTGGCGAGAGATGCAAAGCGGGGCGAGACGCGGCTCGGCATACCCTCTCCTGTCCTGATGATGAAATCGCGCCGGCTCTCTTGTCTTGGCGGCAAGGCATCCCATTTCAGGGTCCGCTCTTTGACCTGGGTGAGGGATGATCGGCTTGCGGGTGTTGCGGCTCGTGCGGGCCGCGAAAATTTGAAATCAACCGCGCCGGGTGAGGGGGAGTAGAGGGCGGCAGATCTGCAATTCGACTGCTTCAGCGCGCTACCACATACAAGATGTGGTAGCGCTCTCGTTTTCGCCAGAGAAAACAAATAGTTGGCACGGCCGCAGAGCGGGCGTGCGCCGCGAATTGCCGAACAAAACGAACAATTCCGGTCTCCCCCGACAGGCCAACAAAATCCTTTCACCTGCCGGAGACCGGGTCTAAAAGACCGGCCTTCCCTGAATGCTCGGACGTTCAAGGAAGGGTTGGGGTCTGAACGCCCCGCCCCGGAAAGGAAGCTCATTATGGCCGTTGAAACCAAGCCGTTGATGCCGAAGGCGACCGCCGTCTGGCTGATCGACAACACCTCGCTGACCTTCGAGCAGATCGCCGATTTCTGCGGCCTGCATCCCCTCGAAGTGAAGGGCATCGCCGACGAGGACGTGGCCAAGGGCATCAAGGGCCAGGACCCGATCACCTCCGGCCAGCTCTCCCGCGAGCAGATCGAGGAAGCGGAGGGGAACCCGGCGCGCCGCCTCAAGATGGCGCCGCCGAAATACAAGCTGCCGCCGGTGAAGCTGAAGAAGGCGCCGCGTTACACGCCGGTGTCGAAGCGGCAGGACAAGCCGGATGCCGTCTACTGGATCCTGCGCAACCACCCGGAGTTCACCGATCCCGACATCATCAAGCTGATCGGCACGACGAAATCGACGATCCAGAAGATCCGCGAGCGCAGCCACTGGAACGCGACGAACATCAAGGCGGTCGATCCCGTGACCTTGGGATTGTGCACGCAACTCGAACTCGATCTCGCAGTGACGCGTGCCACGCAGCGCAAGCAGCGCGCCGAGAAGAAGGCGGCCAGGCGCGGCGACGTGTTGAAACCGGTGTCGGAGACGACCGCCGGAATGGGCGAGCACGAGCAGGAAGCGCACGAGCCTGAAATGAGCGAGCAGGAAGAAGTGCGCGAAGCCGAAGAGATGATCGCGAACGAGCCCGCCAATCCCGATGAAGGCGCGCCGGCGTCCGACGATTATCTGCCGTCCTCCGAACTCGAGCAGGATTGATCAGCGGCCGCGGGCCACGAAGAATTGGTTGGCGAACTTCTCTTCCACCTTGCCGTAGGTGAAGGGCCGCCCGTCGACGGTGGTGACGCTGCCGCCTGCTGCCGCGAGCACCGCATGACCGGCCGCCGTGTCCCACTCCATGGTGCGGCCGAGGCGGGGATAGATATCGGCTTCACCGGCGGCGACAAGACAGAATTTGAGCGACGATCCGGCAGCGACGAAATCCTTCACCGGATAGCCCTTGAGGAATTCGTCGGTGTTGTAGTCGCGGTGGCTGCGGCTGGCGACGGCGACGAGTCCATCGGCCGGCGCTGCCCGCGCGGCGATCGGCTTGGCGCTCGCGAAATTCGGCATCGTGTCGGATTGCGTGGCGATCTCGAAAGCGCCGCTGTCGCGCTCGCCGAAGAAGAGGCGGTTCTTGGCCGGTGCGTAGACCACGCCGCGAATGGGCTTGCCGTTTTCGATCTCGGCGATGTTCACGGTGAACTCGCCGTTGCGGCTGATGAATTCCTTGGTGCCGTCGAGCGGATCGACAAGGAAGAAGCGTGCGCCAATCTCGTGCATTTTGCCGGAGGCAACTTCTTCCTCCGCGATAACGGCGACGCCGGGCCAGGCCTTGCGCAATTCGCCCAGGATGAAGACTTCGGCTTCTTCGTCGGCGACGGTGACGGGCGACTGGTCGTCCTTGCGCCGCGCCTCAACGCCGGCGGCGTAATGGCCGAGGATGATGTTGCCGGCGTTCCAGGCGATTTCCACCAGTCGGATCAGAATCGGTGAAGGGGGATGGCTCATGCGGGAAAGTGTCCGGTGGATGTCGTTGCGCGGCAAGCAGGCGAGGCTTAAGCATTCCTTAAGCCGGGCT